>NZ_PIRO01000010.1 GCF_003048905.1 Campylobacter concisus | reverse complement strand
TAACCCTCCTTCAAATCTTTAACGCAGTAAATGATAAAGAAAAACTTTTTAAGATCCACTCTGACTCACCCAAAGCCTGCCCACTTGGTAGCAAGATCGAGGGACTCTTAACTGGTCACTTCCTAAAAGCACAAGAAGCTTTAGAGGATAGTTTAAGAAGTATTACTTTACAAGATCTATTAGATGAGCTTATTAATTTATAAAATTTAAAAAGTAGACAAACTAGGTTATAGAATTTAAAAAGCAGGCAGATATATAAAAACCAATCTATTTTTTTATTAGGAACGCTATGCGCTCCTAACTATTTTTATGTATCTTTATGTAAGAATTTTTATAAATTTCTAGCTTTTATTACTCTTTACTCTTCTCTTTTTTAGTTTTACTCTTTTGTGCTTTATCTTTTAGCTTTTCTTTATTATCTTTTATCTCTTTTATACTATCGTCTTTAGCACTATCTTTTTTCTCTTTTACTTCATCACTCTTTTTACTTGCTTTTTCTTTTATCTCATCTTTTTTAGATTTTATTTTTGATTTTGTTTTTGATTTTGTGTCATCTATCTTTGTAGTGCCTGATACTGATATATCTGATTTTAGATTTTCAAATGTCTTGTCGCCTATACCATTTACATTTTTTATATCTTCTATTGAGTTAAATTTATTTGCTTTTCTATACTCTATTATTGCATCTGCCTTTGAAGATCCTATGCCATCTAAACTCATTAACTCTTCTTTTGTGGCGGTGTTTAAATTTATGGCTGCTAGTAATGTAGAAGCTGCTGCTAATAGTGAGAATATAATCTTTTTCATTTTTGTCCTTTTGGGTAAATTTGGGTTTGGAGTCTATCATATTTGGTGTTTTTAGTCAATACTCGTATAAAAGCATAAACTAAGAGATATTTATAAGCATAGAGATAAAGAGTCTGATTATTTAAAAATATAAATAAATGTAAGATTTGATATTTTGTTATAAATTAAAAAAATAATACTAAAAGAAGATTGTTTAGATAAAGAAGATTAAAAATTAACAAAGCCCGCAACGACCTACTTTTCCAACATCCCAGTAAGGGAGAGTATCATCAGCCAGGACGAGCTTAGCTTCTTGGTTCGAGATGGAGCAAGGCGTTTCCTCGTCTGTATAGTCACGGGCAGTGTTAAATAAAAGATATATTAGATAAATCTCTTATTTAACACTACTTGATAAAGTTAAAAGTCATAAACAAAGTTTTATAAAAACATATCTTATTAAGTTTTTATCCTTAACAAGGAAGTGATGCTTATTAAAAGATAAGCAGACGAGCTATTAGTACTGGTCAGCTAAAGGACTTTCATCCATTACACACCCAGCCTATCAAACACATAGTCTATATGAGCTCTTAAAAGAAGATTCATCTTGGAGTTGGCTTCCTGCTTAGATGCTTTCAGCAGTTATCACATCCCAACATAGCTACCGAGCGGTGCTCTTGGCAGAACAACTCGTACACCAGTGGTTGGTTCGACCCGGTCCTCTCGTACTAGGGTCAACTCTCCTCAATCTTCTTACGCCCACGGCAGATAGGGACCGAACTGTCTCACGACGTTCTGAACCCAGCTCGCGTACCGCTTTAAATGGCGAACAGCCATACCCTTGGGACCTGCTCCAGCCCCAGGATGCGATGAGCCGACATCGAGGTGCCAAACCTCCCCGTCGATGTGAGCTCTTGGGGGAGATCAGCCTGTTATCCCCGGGGTACCTTTTATCCTTTGAGCGATGGCCCTTCCACACAGAACCACCGGATCACTAAGACCGACTTTCGTCTCTGCTTGACGTGTATGTCTCGCAGTTAAGCTGGCTTATGCCTTTATACTCTACGAACGATTTCCAACCGTTCTGAGCCAACCTTTGTAAGCCTCCGTTACATTTTGGGAGGCGACCGCCCCAGTCAAACTACCCACCAGACATTGTCCTACTTGAGGATAACTCAAGCTAGTTAGCTATCAGAATAAAAAAGAGTGGTATCTCAACAACGGCTCACCATAAACTGGCGTCTATGGATCAAAGCCTCCCACCTATCCTGCACATTTTTATCCCAATAGCAGTGTCAAGCTGTAGTAAAGGTCCACGGGGTCTTTCCGTCTTGCCGCGGGTAGGAGGAATTTTCACCTCCACTACAATTTCACTGGATCCCTCTTCGAGACAGCTCCCATCTCGTTACGCCATTCATGCAGGTCGATATTTAATCGACAAGGAATTTCGCTACCTTAGGACCGTTATAGTTACGGCCGCCGTTTACTCGGGCTTCGATCAAACGCTTCGCAGAGCTAACGTCATCAATTAACCTTCGAGCACCGGGCAGGCGTCACACCCTATACATCCTCTTACGAGTTAGCAGAGTGCTGTGTTTTTGGTAAACAGTCGGGAGGGACTCTTTGTTGTAACCTTCAATGCTTACGGAGTGAATCCTTCACAAAGTTAGGCACACCTTATACCGAAGATACGGTGCTATTTTGCAGAGTTCCTTGAAGAGAGTTCTTCCACGCGCCTTAGAATACTCATCCCACCCACCTGTGTCGGTTTACGGTACGGGCAACTACAACTAAACTTAGAAACTTTTCTTGGCTCGACAGTATCGGCAATTCGCTATCCATTCCGAAGAACTTCAAACGCCTGTGGGGTCTCGGCTTAAAAAGATCCGGATTTGCCTGGATCTTAACCTACACCTTTCGACTAGCACTACCATCCGCTAGCTTGCTTAACTCTAAGCGTCCTTCCATCGCACATTATAGTTGGCATTGGAATATTAACCAATTTTCCATCGCATACCCCTTTCGGACTTTGCTTAGGACCCGGCTAACCCTACGATGACGAGCATCGCGTAGGAAACCTTGGGTTTACGGCGTTGGGGATTCTCACCCCAATTATCGCTACTCATGCCTGCATGCTCACTTGTATTCGCTCCAGCACTCCTTACCGGTATACCTTCAACGCAAATACAACGCTCTCCTACCACTTAGTAAAACTAAGTCTAAAGCTTCGGTACTCATTTTAGCCCCGTTATATTTTCCGCGCAGAATCACTAGACCAGTGAGCTATTACGCTTTCTTTAAAGGATGGCTGCTTCTAAGCCAACCTCCTGGTTGTTTAAGTAACTCCACATCGTTTTCCACTTAAATGAGATTTAGGGACCTTAGCTGTTAGTCTGGGTTGTTCCCCTCTCGACGACGGATTTTATCACTCGCCGCCTGACTGCCATGATTACACACTAGGTATTCGGAGTTTGATAGGGTTTGGTACATTGGTGTATGCCCTAGCCCATTCAGTGCTCTACCCCCTAGTGTTACTACATGACGCTATACCTAAATATATTTCGGAGAGAACCAGCTATCACGATGTTTGATTGGCCTTTCACCCCTATCCACAAGTCATCCCATAGCTTTTCAACGCTAGCGGGTTCGGTCCTCCACCGGCTCTTACACCGGTTTCAACCTGCTCATGGATAGATCACATCGTTTCGGGTCTGCAACGTCTGACTAAACGCCCTATTAAGACTCGCTTTCGCTACGGCTCCGGGTTTCCTTAACCTTGCCAGACATCACAACTCGCAGGCTCATTATGCAAAAGGCAGTCCATCACCCTGATAAATCATAGGGCTCTGAATGATTGTAAGCAAATGGTTTCAGGTTCTATTTCACTCTGATCACCTCAGTTCTTTTCACCTTTCCCTCACGGTACTTGTGCACTATCGGTCTAGTAGTAGTATTTAGGGTTGGATAGTGGTCTACCCAGCTTCAGACAGAATATCACGTGTTCCGCCCTACTCAGGATACTGCTAAGTAAAACAAAGCTTTCATATACGGGAGTATCACCCTCTATGCTTAATCTTTCCAGATTATTCTATTAGCTAAGTTTAGTCTATATTGCAGTCCTACAACCCCGTTAGTAAACTAACGGTTTGCCCTCTTACGCGTTCGCTCGCCGCTACTAGCGTAATCTCTTTTGATTTCTTTTCCTAAGGGTACTAAGATGTTTCAATTCCCCTCGTTCGCTCCATATTAGGTAGTTAAGCTCGCGCTTAACTGGGTTGCCCCATTCAGAAATTCCCGGATCAAAGCCCCTTGACGGCTCCCCGAGACTTATCGCAGCCTGGCACGTCTTTCATCGCCTCTACTAGCCAAGGCATCCACCACTTGCTCTTTGTAGCTTACCTTTTCTATATTAGATTATTCTAATTCGCATCACTTCCTTGTTAAAGATAACTTTATGTTACTATATTTAAATTCTAGCTCTCAAGACGGAAAGCATTGACTACTATTTAGATAAGTTTTAAATCCTAAATAGATTGTGATGTCAAACTTTTGCACTAAATGCAAAGAGAATAGAAATTTAAATCTTTAACAAGTCCTGTAAAATTGTTTTTAAAACTTGCTTGTGACTATTAACAATATTAATTAAAAGAACATTTAGACAAAAGTCTAATTAGAAAGTTTAAATTCTTAAGCTCTCTAATTAGACTTAATATAGTTAAACTATTTTATGGTGGAGAATAGCGGGATCGAACCGCTGACCTCCTGCGTGCAAAGCAGGCGCTCTCCCAGCTGAGCTAATTCCCCAATTAAATTCTCTGGTGGGCCTAACAAGACTTGAACTTGTGACCTCACCCTTATCAGGGGTGCACTCTAACCAGCTGAGCTATAGGCCCCTATAGGTCTATCAATCTTTCAAAACTAAACAAGGATGATTGAGAATATCTTTCTTATAGATATCTTGTGAGAGAATATCTATATGTACTCTAGAAAGGAGGTGATCCAACCGCAGGTTCTCCTACGGTTACCTTGTTACGACTTCACCCCAGTCGCTGATTCCACTGTGGACGGTAACTAATTTAGTATTCCGGCTTCGAGTGAAATCAACTCCCATGGTGTGACGGGCGGTGAGTACAAGACCCGGGAACGTATTCACCGTAGCATGGCTGATCTACGATTACTAGCGATTCCGGCTTCATGGAGTCGAGTTGCAGACTCCAATCCGAACTGGGACATATTTTATAGATTTGCTCCATCTCGCGATATTGCTTCTCATTGTATATGCCATTGTAGCACGTGTGTCGCCCCGGACATAAGGGCCATGATGACTTGACGTCGTCCACACCTTCCTCCTCCTTACGAAGGCAGTCTCATTAGAGTGCTCAGCCGAACTGTTAGCAACTAATGACGTGGGTTGCGCTCGTTGCGGGACTTAACCCAACATCTCACGACACGAGCTGACGACAGCCGTGCAGCACCTGTCTTAACATTTCTGCAAGCAGACACTCTTCTATCTCTAGATGATTTGTTAGATATCAAGTCCGGGTAAGGTTCTTCGCGTATCTTCGAATTAAACCACATGCTCCACCGCTTGTGCGGGTCCCCGTCTATTCCTTTGAGTTTTAATCTTGCGACCGTACTCCCCAGGCGGTATACTTAATCCGTTAGGTGCATTACTGCCAAGACTAGCTTAGCAACAACTAGTATACATCGTTTAGGGCGTGGACTACCAGGGTATCTAATCCTGTTTGCTCCCCACGCTTTCACGCATTAGCGTCAGTTGAGTTCCAGCAGATCGCCTTCGCAATGGGTATTCCTGGTGATCTCTACGGATTTTACCCCTACACCACCAATTCCATCTGCCTCTCCCTCACTCTAGATTACCAGTTTCCCAAGCAGTTCTATGGTTAAGCCATAGGATTTCACAAGAGACTTGATAATCCGCCTACGCGTCCTTTACGCCCAGTGATTCCGAGTAACGCTTGCACCCTCCGTATTACCGCGGCTGCTGGCACGGAGTTAGCCGGTGCTTATTCGTTAGGTACCGTCATTGTTCTTCCCTAACAAAAGGAGTTTACGCTCCGAAAAGTGTCATCCTCCACGCGGCGTTGCTGCTTCAGGGTTTCCCCCATTGAGCAATATTCCCTACTGCTGCCTCCCGTAGGAGTCTGGACCGTGTCTCAGTTCCAGTGTGACTGATCATCCTCTCAGACCAGTTATGCGTCATAGCCTTGGTGAGCCATTACCTCACCAACTAGCTGATACAATATAGCCTCATCCTACACCGAAAAACTTTCCCTATCTAACTTATGTAAGACAGGAGTATAGAGTATTAGCAGCCGTTTCCAACTGTTGTCCTCTAGTGTAGGGCAGATTAGCTATACATTACTCACCCGTGCGCCACTAACTCATAAGAGCAAGCTCTTACTTGTCCGTTCGACTTGCATGTATTAGGCACGCCGCCAGCGTTCACTCTGAGCCAGGATCAAACTCTCCATATTAATTACCTAGCAAAATTTATTTGATAGGATTTTATTATGAAGTTTTTAATCAAAAAAACTTTTAGTTTTATTTATTAGTTTGTCTAATCTATTATAATTATAAAATAATAGACTGGCTCAATCGATCACTTGTTTAGATTTCAAAGATTGACTAATAGTTTAACAATTGTAAGTTAAAAGAAC
>NZ_PIRO01000009.1 GCF_003048905.1 Campylobacter concisus | reverse complement strand
TGTTTGATATTTATATAAATATAGCTTAAAAGCTACTATAAATTTTTCTCCAAAAGTCGTTTTATCTAGGTTAAAAGTCAAAGCTTAAAAAAATAAAGTAGTAATTAATATTTAAAATATTAAATATCTATATAATTTCATTAATACATTTTTTATAAGGAGAATGGTTATGGCAACCAGAAAAGAACACGATTTTATAGGTGAGTTGGAAATCTCTGACGATTTTTATTATGGTATCCAAACATTTAGAGCTACCGAAAATTTTCACATGAGTGGTAGAACTTTAAAAGAGTATCCATACTTTGTAAAAGCATTTGCACAAATCAAAAAAGCAGCTGCACTTGCAAATAAAGAGGTTGGCGTTTTAGACCCTAAGATCGCTGATACTCTAGCAAAAGCCGCTGATAGAGTAATAGCTGGTGAGTTTTTAGATCAATTTGTGGTTGATATGGTTCAAGGTGGTGCTGGAACAAGTACAAACATGAATGCAAACGAGGTTATTACAAATATCGCACTTGAGAGCATGGGTCATAAAAAAGGTGAGTATCAATGCATCCATCCAAACGATCATACAAACCTTGGACAAAGCACAAATGATACTTACCCAAGCTCAATAAAAGTAGCAACTTACGCAAAACTTACTGATTTGCTTGCTGCGATGAATCTACTAAAAGATGAACTTGATAAAAAAGCAAAAGATTTTAAAGATATCATTAAAATGGGCAGAACTGAGCTTGAAGATGCAGTTCCTACAACACTTGGAAATACATTTAATGCATTTGCAAGCTACATTAAAAGCGATATCGAAAAGATCACAGCTGCACGCGAGTCAATGACATATCTAAATATGGGTGCAACTGCGATTGGTACAGGTATTAACTGCCACCCTGATTATAAAAATGTAGTTGTTAAAAAGTTAAAAGATATCACTGGTGTTGATTTCAAAAAAGCTGATGATTTCATCGCAGCCACACAAGATACAGCAGACTTCGTTCACGTAAGTGGAGCGTTAAAAACTACAGCAGTTAGACTTTCAAAAATCGCAAATGACCTTCGCTTGATGAATTCAGGTCCAAGATGCGGCCTTGGCGAGATAAATTTACCGCAAATGCAACCAGGCAGTTCAATCATGCCAGGCAAAGTAAATCCAGTTATTGCTGAGGTTGTAGGCGAAGCGTGCTATGAAGTAATCGGCAACGACGTAACTATCATGCTTTGCTCAGAAAGAGGCGAATTTGAGCTAAATGCATTTGAGCCAGGCATCGCTTATGCGTTATTTAACTCTATATTTATCCTTGAAAACGCGATGAAAACACTAGCTGAAAAAGCTGTAAGAAAACTAACAGCAAATCCTGAAGCTTGCTTAAAATCAGTTCTAGGCTCAGTTGGTATCGTAACAGCATTTAACCCATACATTGGCTATGAAAAATCTGCAAGTATCGCTAAAGAAGCTTTGCAAACTGGTAAAGCAGTTGGTGATATCTGCCTAGAGAGAGGCTATCTAAGCAAAGAAGAGATCGATAAAATTTTAGAGCCAAAAAATATGCTAAATCCAAGCATGGTTAGGTAGAAATTTAAGCAAAGTATTATTAAAAGCGTGTCAAAATTCTGACACGCTTAAGTAAAAATTTTAGTTATAAAATTTAATAGAGGAGTTTTCAATGGATATTTCATTGATATTACAGTTGATCGTGCTCTTTGGCGCGATATTTTTGGGTGTTAGACTAGGCGGTATGGCCATTGGTTATGCTGGTGGCATTGGTGTCGTAGTTTTAACTTTAGGACTTGGATTAAAAGCAGGTAGTATACCTTGGGATGTTATTTTAATCATTATGTCCGTTATAGCTGCTATTACAGCGATGCAAGTAGCTGGTGGCCTTGATTATTTGGTGCAAATAGCCGAAGGGATACTAAGAAAACATCCAAAATATATAAATTTCTTAGCCCCGGTCGTTACTTACTTGCTAACTGTATTTGCTGGTACTGGACACACAGCATTTTCTATGATTCCAGTTATTACCGAAGTTGCAAAGACACAAAATATTAAGCCTAGCGCGCCTCTTAGTATAGCTGTTGTTGCTAGTCAGATAGCTATTACTGCAAGCCCAGTTTCAGCGGCGGTTGTATTTATGGCTGGTGAGCATGCCTTAGGTGGACTTGGTATTAGCTATCCATTACTATTAGCTATCTGGATACCTACAACTTTTATTGGTTGTATGCTAACAGCTCTTGTTATAAATATATTTTATAATCTTGATCTAAGTAGCGATAAAGAGTATCAAAGAAGACTTAAAGAAGGGCTAATCAAAGATGTTAAAATCGAAGAGAAAAAAGAGCTTCCAAAAGGAGCTAAATTATCTGTTTTAATATTCTTAGTTGGCGTTATTTCTGTCGTTTTATATGCTACTGCTATTAGTAAAAACGTAGGCTGGATAAAACCAAGCTATGTAACAGGCTATGAAAAAATTTATGAGACCAAAAGTCCAGATAAATTTAATGAACTAGTCGCAAAAGATATAAAAGTCAAAACGGACTCAACTACTAATGTAAAATATGTAGAAGATCCAGATAAGCCTACAAAGGTGTTGGTATTAACTAGAGATAACGCTATTATGAGCTTTATGCTAGTTATCGCTACTTTAATCACACTAACTTGTGGTGTCAAGGTCGATAAGCTATTTAATACAGCTACATTTAAAAGTGGTATGACTGCGTGCGTCTGCGTGTTAGGTGTAGCGTGGCTTGGAGATACTTTCGTGGTAAATCACACCGATGCGATCAAAAATTTTGCCGGCGATTTTGTTAAAGACTATCCATTTATGCTAGCTGTTGCGCTATTTTTTGCTAGTATGCTTCTTTATTCTCAAGCCGCTACCGCAAAGGCGCTTATTCCTACGGTTATAGCCGCACTTGGCTTAACTGCTGCAAATAACGGTGACGCATATATTTTAGTTGCATCATTTGCTGCAGTTTCAGCATTGTTTGTATTGCCAACATATCCGACACTTCTTGGAGCCGTTCAAATGGATGATACTGGAACAACTAGGATAGGTAAATATATATTTAACCACTCCTTTTTTATTCCAGGTGTTTTAGCTATTGCTTTTTCTGTCGCACTTGGATTTTTGATAGCTCCGATACTTTTATAAGTATTTTAAATCAAACTTAAGCCGAGATCTCTCTCGGCTTTTTAAATCTTTTGAAAATTTTTTAATTTCTATTCAAAATCCTTAATCAAAATTTTATATTCAAAATTTTTATAAGATTGCGTTAAAAATTATACTAATTAAATTTATCATTTTTAGAATTTTACTTATTTTGATATTAGAATGCTCATTTTTTAAAACTAAAAATCTAAATATAAATATTAAGTAAAATTTAATTTTATTTTCAACTTTAAATACTAGAATAACTAAAGGCAAATATCTTTTAAAGGGAGAAAGATGAGCTTAAATAGACGAGAATTTTTAAAATTCGGTGCTGGAGTTAGTATGGTTGCATCGTCCTTACCGGGTGGTGCTTTAGAAAATGCTGCAAAGCAAGATGAGAAGTACGTCCGTAGCTTTTGCGAGATGTGCTCTTCAAGATGCCCTATTGAAGCAAAGGTCGTTGATAATAAAATTTGCTTCTTAAGCGGTAATCCAAAAGCTGGCGGTACGGTAACTTCGCTTTGTGCAAGAGGTGGCTCTGGTTTTAGTCAGCTTTATGACGAAAATAGAGTCAAAAAGCCTTTGATCAGGGTTGGAGAGAGGGGCGAAAATAAGTGGCGCGAGGCCAGCTGGGACGAAGCACTTGATCTAGTTGCTTCAAAAATGCTTGAGATAAAGCAAAAGTATGGCCCAGAAAGCTTTGTATTTACCTGTAAAAGTTCGCAAACACATAAGCTAATGGTAAATTTTGCCTCATCTTACGGCTCGCCAAACTGCTTTTCACACTTTTCATGCTGTCCTATCACATATCAAATGGTCTGCGAGCAAATGTATGGCATAGCTAAGCTAAAAAGAGACTTTGCAAATGCAAAATATATTGTAAATTTTGGTCACAATCTCTTTGAAGGCATCGTCATAGCCGATGCTAAAAAGCTTGCTAAATTTGCAGCTAAAAAAGATACAAAACTACTTGTGCTTGAGCCAAGATTTAGCGTGGTGGCTTCAAAGGCTGATGAGTGGCTGCCAGTTAGACCTGGCACTGACCTAGCTTTTGTACTGGCCATCATAAATACATGGATACAAAATGGCACTTATGATAAAGAATTTATAGAAAAATTTACAATTGGCTTTGATGAGATCGTTAAAAGCGTAGAGGGCAAAACGCCTGAATGGCAAGAGGCGATCACCGGCATAAAAGCAAGTGACGTTAGACGCATCGCTGATGAAATTTATAAAGCTGCTCCAAGAGTTATTTTTGATTTTGGGCATAAGACAACCACCACAAAAGCTGAATACATGAGGACAAAAGCCATCATGGTGGCAAATGCGATGATGGGCAACTGGGAGGTTAAAGGCGGTCTTTTTGGTGGTAAAAATGCAAAAACCTTTAACAAGCTAGTTGGTGAGGATAAATTTCCAGTTCTTAAAAATCCAGATGAGAAATTTAAAGTGCCAAAAGTCACTAGACTTGACTTCGCTGGCGAGACTGGTAGGCATAAATTTGTAAGCAGAAAACATGGCGTTTTGATGGATATAAATGACGCTATCTTAAACGAGAAGCCATACGCCATAAAAGGCTGGTTTAACATTCGCTTTAATCACCTAATAAATGTTGCTGAGACGATGAAGAGCATAGAGGCGATGAAGAAGCTTGATTTTATCGTGGTAAGTGATGTTTATCTAAACGATATGGCGACCTTTGCTGATGTCATCTTGCCTGAGAGTAGCTACCTAGAGCGCGACGAGGGCATAGAGGATAAGTCAGGTCTAAAGCCAGCTTATATGATAAGAAATAAAGTTATTGATCCAGTTGGCGACACAAGAGATGGGGCGTTTATCTTTAGAGAGCTAGCACGCCGCATGAAGATAGATGAGCTTTATACTTGGAACGACATACGTGAGTTTAGGATGCAACAAGCTGGTGGAGATGTAAATTTACTTGCTACGCTGGAAAAAGATGGTTTTATCACGTGGGATGAGCCGGGAATTTTGTTTAGAGAAAAGGGCATGATCGATAAATTTGTCACTAAATATCCAGTCGCATCTAAATTTGTAGGCGAAAATGGCCTAATGGATGATATGGCTAAGCTTAAAACAAAAAGCGGCAAGATAGAGCTATTTTTGCCTGATGTCGAGGCGCAGTTTGCAGGATATGGCGCGCTAAATGACAAAGATATGGACACATTTGACGGACACGAGCTTTGCTTAACTTGCGGTAAAACGCCTATTCATACCAACGGTCACACCCAAGCAGTGCCATTTTTAAATGACCTCATGAGCGATAGCCCTATCTGGATCAATCCAAACACAGCTAAGAAGCAAAATTTACGTGATGGCGATATGGTCGTGGTGAAAAATAAATTTGGCGAGCAAAAGGGCAAGCTCATGGTGACCGAGGGCATTAGAGAAGATACACTCTTTGTCTATCACGGCTTTGGACACATCACTCCAGCTCTTAATAGCATAAATCACGTGGGGCTTAACACAAGCGTACTTCTTGATCCAGCTGAGGGTCCAGTGGCTGCGACTATGGTTACAAATGTTGGCGTTAGCATAAGTAAAGCGTAAGGATAGAAAATGAAAAAATATATGATGATACATGATGAAAATTTATGCATCGGCTGTCAAGGCTGTTCGGTAGCTTGCAGAAGTGCAAACAACGTACCAAGAGGACTTTACCGTTTGCAGGTGCATGCAAAGATGAGTGGGACATTTCCAAATTTAAAGACTGACTTTTTACGTCAAAGCTGTGTTATGTGCGAAGATGCACCTTGTGTTGAGGTTTGCCCAACTGGTGCTAGCTTTAAGACAGCTGATGGCGTGACGCTGCTTGATCATAGAATTTGTGTTAGTTGCAAGTACTGCATCCTGGCCTGTCCATACGACGCTCGCTACGTCTTACCAAATGGCGAGATAGGCAAATGCACATTTTGCTATGAGAGTAGGCTAGAAGAGGGCAAAGAGCCAGCTTGCGTTAGCGTCTGCCCTACAAATGCCCTAACTTTTGGCGATGTAAATGATGAAAATTCTAAAATTTCAAAGAAATTAAAAGAGAGTAAATACTACTTGCCAAAAGCGGAGCTAAACACAAAACCTTCACTTGCGATGATCGCAAATACAAAAGGAGCACACCATGAATAACATGTCAGGAAGCCTAGCTCAATACTCTGAAATTTACTGGGGCTGGCCGATAGCCGTTTATCTATTTTTAGCAGGACTTAGTGCGGGTGCTAGCATCGTTGCTGTGCTCATTTCAAAAAAGTATGGCAAAGAGAACTACTATTTTAAAGCAGCTGCTCTTATCGCTCCAGCGGCGATCATCCTTGGACTTGCTCTTTTGGTGCTTGATCTTGGCAAGCCGCTTAGCTTTTACTGGATCTTGTTGCTTTATAACTTTGACTCAGTTATGTCAATAGGCGTTGCACTACTTTTAGTTTATACGCCTCTTAGCGTTATATATGCAGTTGGTGCATTTAAAAACGAGATTGCATTGCTTAAAATTTCTCTTTTTGATATGGTTGCAAATTTTGCTAGCAAGCTTTCAAGCCTACTTGAAATTTTGCTTTTTATCCTAGGCATTGGCGTTGGTGCATATACAGGCTTTTTGCTAAGCGCAGCTCACAAGATCGCACTTTGGAATACATCAGTCTTGCCGGTATTATTTTTAGTATCAGGCTTGAGCTGTGCTGGTGCATTTACGTTACTTGTTGGCGTACTAAAAGATAAGGCAAAAAGACAAAACGATATTGCACACTATTTATTAAAATTTGATTTTTTTACGATTATCGCCGAGTTTTTGCTCATAGTTGCTCTATTTATGGTTGTAAAAGGTGCAAGCACAAGTGGTGCGCAGAGCGTAGCAAATGCGCTTAGCGCAAATTCTCTTGGGCTAATGTTTTATATTGGCGTCATTGGTTTTGGTATGGCTTTGCCTATCATTTTAGACTTAAGCGTTTTAAAGGTGCATGATTTTAAACGCGAATTTGCCGTGATCAACGCATTATTCGTAATATGTGGCGTCTTTTTGCTAAGGTGTTACATTGTCTATGCGGGGCAAATTTTTATTTAATGCTTAAAAAATAATTTTAATTTTGAATTTACCTATTAAATATTACAATAGGGCTAAATCTTAATAAAACTTATTTTTTAGGAGAGAGATTTGAAAATTTTGCTTTTAGAAGATGATTTAGGGTTTCAAGAGAGCGTCTGTGAGTTTTTGCAGACGCTTGATTATGAAGTTACAGCGGTGAGCGATGGCCAAGATGCGTGTGATCTGATAGAGAAAAATTTCTATCACCTTTTTATACTTGATATAAAAGTCCCTGGCGTAAATGGACATGAAGTTATCAAGTACATAAGGAGCTTAAATCCAAATGCTCCTATCATGATAACAACATCTTTAGTTGATATAGACGATATGGCTATTGGCTACGAGCTTGGCTGTAACGAATACCTAAAAAAGCCATTTGAACTTGCTGAGCTTAAATTTAGAGTAGCTGAGCTTATGAGAAAATACTATGGAACTGACGATAAAAATATAGTAAAGATCAATGACGAGTTTAGCTTTAATCTAAACAAGCGTGCGCTATTTAAAAACGGCAAAATGGTCGATCTTAGCGCAAAAGAAGTCGCACTTGTTGAGTGTCTAGTTTCACATCTAAATTCTTACGTCAGCATGGAAGAGCTAAGAGATCTTGTCTGGAACGATAAAGAGATAGAAGGCGCTGATATCAGAATGCACGTTTTAAAGATAAGAAACAAAACAACCAGTGACTTTATCACTTCAAAGAGGCGTATAGGCTACAAGATAGATGCACAAGAGCTTTAAGATCCAGATCATAGCGACATTTGTCATAATGTCGCTTTTTTGTTTTCAAAGCTTTGTGATCTTAAATTTAAGCCAAAAAAACAGCACTTCAAAAGCTCTTTTTGGTGCAATGAAGCATGAAACTATTATCAAAAATTCGTTTTTAAAAAATGAAAATATAACTCCTTCTTTAAAGTATAAATTTGCGATCTATGATGTAAATTTTAATCCAATTATTTCAAATCTCTCCAAGCAGCCAAGCAATTTTAAATTTGTAACACTTGAAGAAAATGGCTTCTTGTTTTATAAAAGCTTTTTTATAAAGGATAAAACGCCTTATTACATTGTCGTTGAAAAAGAGCTTGATAATGAAAAAAGTATATTTCTAGCGGCACTTATGCTCCTTGTCATCCTTGTGGCTGTGCTTTTTATCGTCTATTTTTTATATCTAAGCAGTGTTAAGCCTTATAAAGAGTTTCAAAAATATATGAACAACTTCTTTAACGACGCCATGCATGAGCTAAAGACCCCACTTGGCGTAGCTGGCATGAATCTTGAGATGCTTGGGCTTGAAAACAAGTATATAACCCGCATCAAAAACGCTCTAAAACAGATGCAAATAACATATGAAGATGTTGAGTATTTCATAAAGCGAGGCTATATAAAATTCCCACTCGAGCGGCTAAATTTAGGCGAATATATAATAGAGCGAGTGAAATTTCTCTCAAGCGTGGCTGATGTTAAGCACATCGAGATAAAGACAAATTTAGAAGGTAATGCATTTACTATGCTAAGCAAGGTCGAAGCTCAGCGCATCATCGACAACACCATAACAAACGCCATAAAATACAGCCAAAAAGAGAGCGAGATAATAGTAAATTTAGAGCTTGAAGCAGACCGCATAAATCTTAGCGTGCAGGACTTTGGCAAGGGGATAAAGGACGTCAAAAAGGTCTGGAAAAGATACGTCAGAGAGGATGAAATCCAAGGCGGCTTTGGTCTTGGGCTAAATATCGTCAGTGAAATTTGTCAAAAACATGGCATTACATACGGCGTTGATAGCGTTTATAATGAAGGCAGCACCTTTTACTATAAATTTAAACGAGCTTAAATTAAGCATAAAAGCGTAAAATGAAGCCTTAAATTTAGAAGGAAAAACTTTGGATAGAATCGTTGAAATCGAAAAAGTAAGCTTTGAAAATGACTTTGAAGTCTCACTTAGACCGACAAAATTTGAAGACTACATCGGACAAGAAAAGATAAAACAAAATTTAGACGTCTTTATAAAAGCCGCTAAAAAGCGAAATGAGTGCCTAGATCACGTGCTATTTTATGGCCCTCCAGGACTTGGCAAAACCACCCTTGCTCACATCATCGCAAACGAAATGGGCGTAAGTATAAAAATGACCGCAGCACCGATGATAGAAAAGAGTGGCGATCTGGCGGCGATCCTTACAAATTTACAAGAGGGTGACGTGCTTTTTATCGACGAGATCCACCGCCTAAGCCCAGCTATCGAGGAGGTGCTTTATCCTGCGATGGAGGACTTTAGACTTGATATCATAATAGGCTCTGGCCCAGCTGCTCAAACTATCAAGATAGATCTGCCAAAATTTACACTTATTGGCGCAACGACGCGTGCTGGCATGATCTCAGCGCCTTTAAGAGACCGCTTTGGGATGGACTTTAGGCTGCAGTTTTATACAAGCAGTGAGCTAAGCCGTATCGTACAGATCGCCTCAGCCAAGCTTGGCAAAGAGTGCGACAAAAACGCCTCGCTTGAGATCGCCAAACGCTCACGTGCCACACCTAGGATTGCTCTTAGGCTACTAAAGCGAATTCGCGACTTTGCTGAGGTAAATGACGAGCAAATCATCAGCCACGAGCGTGCAAAAGAGGGACTTAACGCGCTTGGTGTAAATTCGCTTGGATTTGACGAGATGGATATTAGGTATTTAGAAATTTTGATGCAAGCAAGGCGCCGTCCTATGGGTCTTAGTACGATCGCTGCGGCACTTAGTGAGGATGAGGGCACGGTTGAGGACGTCATTGAGCCATATCTGCTTGCAAATGGCTTTATCGAGCGCACAGCAAAGGGCAGGATCGCAAGTGCGAAGTGCTTTGAGACCTTTAACGTCAAGATCGACATCGAAAAAGGGCTTTTTGAGTAGCAAAATTTAAATTTGGAGCAAAAATGGGTGAGCCACATCTTTGTCCTAAGTGCAAGCAAAGGACGATTTACTTTGATGGGATCTGCTATGATTGCAGACAAAAAGAGAAGCTGGAGTTTTATCAAGGCTTAAGCAAGACTGAGATTAAGCAAAAGCTAAAAAATGTCCTAGTTCACACAGACGAGATAGGCAAATACGATGAAATTTATAGCGATCTTGTTTATATTTTCTACCTGCACGGCATTTGCGACGAGCAGATAATAAGAGAAGTGACCGAGCAGGGTGAGTACTATCCATTTGAAATTTACAAAAACGCCTCAAGTGACGTGAGAGATGAGCTCATAAATAGCCTAAATGGCGCTGAAAATATCGTAAAAATAAATCACATCCTTTGCGCACTTGCCTGGCAGGGTGATGAGGTGGTAAGGGAGCTATTTTTTAAGCTCTATAATGCGCCAAAGCCTTGGAAGGCGAAGCTTCATGTTGATATGGACGGATATGCGCAGGTTGCTGGCTGGAGCTTTGACGAGAGTGGCAAGAGAAGAAGCCTAGTTTTTGATAAATGTTTTACATGTGGGCCAAGCCAAAACGCAGATGCAAGCATTAAATTTAAAGCACTAAGCGATGAAAAATGTAAATTTTGTAGCGGCGAGATGCTGGAATTTATCATCAAAAAAGAGAGTCTAAAGCGACTTGGACTAGAGCTAAAAAACGATGCTGTACTTAAATTTTGTCCAACATGCGTTGGCCTTGTGCAGTATTTTTGCCAAAATGACGGCAAAAGCGTGCAAACAGAAGTGGTAGGCGAGGGCGAGAGTGAAGACTATGTAAGAGACGCTGTGGCGACGCTTGATGGGCAAAAATTTGAGCTAGCTAGCGAGGTTTGCGCTCACTACTCATATATGATAGATAGCGAAATTTTACTTGGTGGATATCCGCAGTGGGAGCAAGATTCTGAGCATTTAAAATGTCCAAAATGTAGCAAAAGCATGAAATATCTAGCGCAAATTCCTCTTGGAAGTCTAGTAGATGGTGAGGGAACTATATATGTTCAAATATGTGATGAATGCGAGATCGTCGGGGCAAATTTTCAGTGCACGTAAAAGTCTAAATTTGTAGGAGCTTTTGAGCTAGAAAATTTACGTAAAACTTGCTAGACAAATTGTAAATTTATCTAAGCGCTAGAGTATTACGCTAAAAATGTCCAAAGTCTAGCCACACTTGCTAGCTTTGCAAGCTTGATGGCAAAGAGATTGAGCAAATTTGGGAAGCAAATGAGCAGCTTTGATAAATTTGCTATAATTACCCCATTTCAAGGGAGCAAGATGAACAATAGACTATTTTTTGGAATTTTTGTATTTTGTGCTTTGGCTTTGGTGGTCTATCTTTTTAAACCATATCTGCTTGATATTTTTATCGCAGCACTGCTTGCTGTCGCGGTTTCAAATGTCCAAATCGCATTTTTATCGCTCACTAAAAACCGTAAGACGCTTTCATCGGCTCTTACCACATCTGTGCTTCTTTGCTTATTTATCGCTCCACTTCTTTATGCGGTAGTTGAGATCGCAAAATACGCAGCTGGCTTTGATATAAACAATGTCACAAAGACTATCGAATTTATCAAAAATTATGATTTTAGGATGCCTGAGTCGATAAATTTTTTAGAGCCAAAGATAAAAGAATTTATCGGCGGACTTGATATTAAGATGCTTTTTTCTCAACTTGCGACAAATCTTGCAAGCCTGGGTAAGTTAAGCCTTAAATTTGGCGTTGATATGATCATTATTTTGGTCTTTTTCTTCTTTTGTAATCTTTATGGCAATGAACTAATCAGCTATCTAAAATATGCACTTCCGCTAAAACAAGATGACACAGAGTCTATTTTAAGTGAGGTTGGCAACGTGATGAGTGTGGTTTTTTACTCAACCATTGCAAATATGATAATCCAAGGCTTTTTATTTGCTATTATCACAAGCTTTTACGGCTATGACGGCGTGCTAACTGGCATCTTTTTTAGCTTTGCTTCGCTTATTCCAGTTGTTGGTGGTATTCTGGCGTGGGCGCCTATTAGCATTTATGAGTTTGCAAATGGCAACACAGCAGCAGCGATAACTATCGCAATTTATACGATCGTAGTGATCTCATTTGCAGCTGATACGCTTTTAAAGCCACTTGTTATTAAATTTATAAACTCAAAGCTGGTCAAAATACCAACAAAGATAAATGAACTTCTTATATTCTTTGCGATGCTCGCCGGCATCACGACATTTGGGTTTTGGGGCGTGATCCTTGGACCAGCGATTGTAACATTTTTTATCTCGACTATCAAGCTTTATACACTTTTAAGAGAGAGAAATTTTGTATAAAAATAGGAACAAATATGATCTATGAAGATAAATTTATAAAAATCGAGCGTGAAGACAATGAACTTCCATGGATAAAAATTTTTACCATTAAGCCATTTCGTGAGCTAAGCGACTGCGATGAGGCAAGTAGAGTTAGGCTTTTTGAGGCGATGCTTATAAGCGAAAAGGCTATGCTTGAGTTTTATAAACCAACTAAAATAAACATTGCAAGCTTTGGAAACTACGTGCCACACGTGCATATTCATGTTATTGCTAGATTTAGTGATGACGCATTTTTTCCAGATAGCGTTTGGGCTAATCCAAAAAGAAAAAGCGAGCTTGCGTTGCCAGAGTTTGATAAATTTGCAAAATTTTTAGAAGAAAAGTTAAGGGCTAGTTTTGAATAAATATAAAAAATATTTTAATGTCTATATCATTTTTATCTTTATCATAGTACTTGGAGGGCTTTTTTACTTTCTTTACAGCTCTTATATGGCTGAAAAGATGCAAAATAATATGCGAGTCTTTTTTGATTACCAGGTAAAACAGCTTAATAAAAGTATAGATGATGAGAAATTTTCATCAATGGCGATCTCTATCTTGCTTGCTCAAAATGAGTCTATACAAATGTGCTTGCTAGGGCAAAGTCGCGATGAATGTATAAAAAATATCGAAAATTTAACCAAAACCCTTGGCGCAGCATCGATGTATAACAACATTAAGCTTCATATTTATGATAAAGATCTAAAAAGCTATGTAAGGAGTTGGGATCTAAACAGATATGGCGATATGATCGCTAGTAGTAGGTTTTTAGTGCAAGAGTCAAGGCATCAAAACAAGCCCATGGTCGGCATCGAGGCGTGGTATGCTGGAACGCATATAAGGGCTGTCTCAAACGTAATACGTGATGGTAAAATTATTGGCAACATCGAGGTTTTGTTAAATTTTGACTCACTTGGAAATTATTTTAAAAAGCAAGGAATTGATCTATTTGTTCTTTTGGCAAAAGACAAGATGCCATCTCGTAAAAGCATTCCAAGTGATCAAATTTTAAATGATTATTACATCGAAAATTTAAGCAGTGCAAATTTAAACATAGTAGGTTTTTTGCGTGATATTAATTTTAAAGAATATGAATTTTACGTTTATAAAACACACTACTTTTGCGTGGTACCACTAATAGATGCTAGCAACACACAGATAGGTTACTACGTGCTTCATGTAAATACTAATGAAAAAGAGCGAAATATTTCACAAAATTATTTTGAGTCAGAAGAGCTTTTTTAATTTAAGCTATTTAATAAAATTTTTATTTGTATTTTAGATAGAAATGGTGGAAGCGAGGGGGATCGAACCCCTGTCCAAAAACAAAATGCATACAGCCTCTACACGCTTAGCAAAAGTGAAAATTTCATCTAAAAAGGCTCACTTTCCAAAACCAAAATTTAGACTAAGACTAAAATTTCAGCTAGCAAGCAGTCACTTTGCGAGCCTACTCTAGCTAAATTACTTGCTTTTGTCCTAGCTAGAATTAGACTAAGCAAGGCTCAACTGAACTTACGCAGCTTTAGCGTAAGCAGGAGCGAAATTAACGTTGTTTGCGTTTAAATTTAATTTGAGCTTTTTACGCTTTGCTCAAAGCGACGTGCCACCATACACACTCTGCTCCTGTCGAAGCCAAGTCGCTCCCAAAAAATAAAATGGCTAGTGGATTATTTAGTTAAGTTTTGCAGGCACATCAATAATTTTTGGCTCAAGAACACTAAAATATTCAAAATCGTTCTCGACGTCATCTTTATATTTATTGAACTGATCACTAACAAGCAGCAACCAATCTATAAATTTATCATTTGCTGGCCCTTTTAGACTTCTTGCTTCTTGAGCTATCTCTTCAGCTAAAGTTGTAAGCTTTAATATCGGATCAAGATGCATGAATCCTGCTGCTGATTTAATATTATGAAAAATCCTAGTAAGCTCTAGGATGCTATCTTTATATTTATCAGCTCTTCCTAAATTTATTATCAAAGGCTCGAGTAAATCGCACATTAAAGCATAGTGAGATAAAAATTCTTCAACTATATCATAAGAGTAATCTATTTCAAGCCTTTTTAATATACCCATTTTTATGTCCTTAAGAAATTGGCGTAATTGTAGCAAAAATTTGATAAAATTGTTAGCCTTTTAGCTAAAAATCCTTGGAGCTTGCAATGAAAAATGAAAAAACTCAGAAGAAAAAACTAAGCATAAATGATATAAAAAATAAAAAAGACATTGAGCCTATTGTAATGATAACAGCCTATGATGCGTTATTTGCTAAGCTTTTTGATGATTATGCTGATATTATTTTGGTTGGCGATAGCTTAAATATGAGTTTTAATATGCAAGAAAGCACGATAAGTGCGGACATGAATACCATGCTTTATCATACAAAGGCCGTTTGTAACGGAGCTAAAAATACTTTTATCATGGCTGATATGCCATTTGGTAGCTACACAAATGAAAAGCAAGCTATAAAAAATGCGATGAAATTTTTTAAACAGACAAATGCCGATGCGGTAAAGCTCGAAGTTGGCATGCACCAAGTAAATTTAGTAAAGCGTCTTTGTGAGGAGGGCATAAACGTTATGGCTCATATCGGTTTAAAGCCTCAGTTTTATAAATTTGAAGGCGGCTATAAGATAAAGGGAAGAAGCGAGATCGAGGTAAAAAAACTAATTGAAGAGGCTTTGGCGTTTGAGCAAGCTGGAGCATTTGGCATCTTGCTTGAGGGTACGATGAGTAGCGTGGCTAGCGAGATAACAAAGCAAGTTCATATACCAGTTATTGGCATTGGGTCTGGGGTAAATGTCGATGGACAAGTGCTTGTGTGGTCTGATATGCTTGGTTTTTTTGAAGACTTTAAACCAAAATTTGTAAAACACTATCTTGATGGAGCGGATATTGTAAGAAAGAGTGTGCAATCCTACGCAAATGATGTAAAAGGCAAAATTTTTCCAAGTGAAGAATTTTGCTATTAGGATGATTAATATCCGCATTAAAAGAACGTGGCAAAATTAAATTTCTTTATAGCCTTTTATATCAAGTCCAAAGCCTGCAAGACTTACAAATTCTTTATTTTTATTTGAGCTTAAAAGCTCAATTTCGCTTATGCCAAAATACTTTAAAATTTGTGCCCCAATACCATAATCTTTTTGTGAGCTTGCATCGCTTTTATTGCTGTCTAAAAATAGCAACACTCCGCCATTTTTACTTAAAAAATCCAATGCCTTTAATAAATTATCAAATTTATCTCCGCTTAAAAGCTCATGGTCTTTGCTTATTTTTTGAAATTTTACATTAGTTTGCGCTTTTGTCTCTCCAAAAACATAGGCAGCGTGATTTTTATTTTCGTGATCTTTTATGTCATATCTTTTTGCTTCAAAACCACAGATTTTTACACTCTTTGCGGGCGAAACCTCTATTAAGCTTTCGTGGCTAAGTCTGTATTCTACTAATTCAGAAACGCTTATCATGTTTAGGTTAAATTTTTTACAGAATTCCTCCAGATAATCACGTCTGGCCATTGTGCCATCTTCTTTTACGATCTCGCAAATCGCTGCCATTGGACTAACGCCAGCAAGTTTGCAAAGATCAACTGATCCTTCAGTGTGACCTGTTCGAACGAGTACGCCGCCCTTTTTTGCAATAAGCGGAAATATATGCCCAGGCCTTACAAAATTTTCAGGCACTGAATCAGTACTAGCAGCAAGTCTAATCGTCATATCACGCTCATAAGCACTTACGCCTGTCGTTGCCTCCTTTGCATCAATTGTAACAGTAAATGCGGTTTCGTGACTGGATGTATTTTTAGAAACCATTAGCGGCAAATCAAGTCTTTTTGCGTTTGCTTCATCCATCGCAAGACAAAGCACACCTTTTGCATGAGTGATTGCAAAATTTACCTTTTGCATATCGCTGCTTGCCGCTGAAAAGACCAAGTCTCCTTCATTCTCACGGTCCTCATCATCGACCATAATTACCATTTTGCCATTTTTTATATCTTCAATCGCTTTTAATACATTTTCAAATGCCATAAATTTCCCTTATTAATTTTTTACGATTATATTGATTTTTTGATAACTTAGAGATAAAAATATTAATTTTGATTTGTCTTGTATCAATTATTTAGAAATTTTAGAAAAAGATTTATTTTTAAATATATGCGATTTAGTGGTGATAACTTAGATTTTATTTTTTAATTTATTTTATATATAAATTTTTAATAAAAGAAACTTGCTTTAAGAATTATAGTAACGATGGAAATGAAAGCCAAAGAATAAAAGATGGCGCAGCGGACGGGGCTCGAACCCGCGACCTCCGCCGTGACAGGGCGGCATTCTAACCAACTGAACTACCGCTGCACCTAAAATGGTGGTCGCTATAAGACTCGAACTTATGACATCCACCT
>NZ_PIRO01000008.1 GCF_003048905.1 Campylobacter concisus | reverse complement strand
TTTGTTTGTTGTTACTGCTAGCATAAGCAGCAAATGGAAAGTCAACGAAATGAGTGGTCGGAAGCGTCAGATAAGTATAAGAGACAGGATAAAGAAAAGTTATGTTAAAAAGATAAAAATCGCGTGCGCGTGCGCGAAAGAGAAAAAACAACAATTATTTTTAGAAAATAAACTTAGGCAATCATTAAAAAGAAGTTAGAAATATTATAAACCCAAATTTACTACTAAGCTTAAATTAAAATTAGGCATCTAAGTCTAGTCAGTTTGTTTATTCCATTTTTACTTTTCTCAACTTCTTTGTTGTTTTCTCTTAACAATAAAGTATTTTTTTAGATCCTTCGATATCGCCAGTAGATATAAAATTCATAATAGCAGCATTAACCAAATCACTATTTGCTGTTGAAAACAATTATTTTCAAAACACTTGATCAGTAGTTCCCTATTTTGTGGTATTTCATTAAAAAAAGGATAAAAAATTTAAGCTTAGAAAACTTAAAGTAGTAAAAATGGCTTAAGAATTTACCTAAAAACAAGTAAATTCTTATCTTTTCTTAAAAAATAAATATAATCTAAAATGTTCTTTTAGCAACTGCTCTAAGATCTTGCATTATTTTTCACCCATTTTAAAATTATCTATTGCTTCTCTTTCGGCTTTTTTGTTAGCGTATCTATCTCTAGTGTCTTTTTCTAAAAGCATTAAATTCATAATAAAAGTGTCATCTTGAAATTTAACGCCTCTAAGTGGTCTATTAAAATTATCCCATATATTATCAAACCTATTAAATTTTTCTAAAAATTCTATCTCGACGTCCAAAAGTTGTTTCCTCTCTTTTAGAAAATTTATTATCTCTTTGTGCCGTTTCGGTAAGGCTACAATATAAAAATAACATAGATAGACAAATACAAGAAATGCTATTGTATTTACTATGGTTATAAACAAATCATTTGGATAAGAATTCATTACTGCTCCTTTTTTTATCCTTATATAATCTTTGCGACATATCGTTTCAACAAATTCCTAAGTATTTTTTTCTCAAATATTCCGCTTGCTCTTTTGTAATCTCTTTGCTAAGCTGAGATATATTTATTGATGAGTAAAGCTCGCTCCAGTATAAGCTTAAATCCCAATTAGGATGAGTATTTGAATTCTTACAATCTAAAAACTTTTGTAAGTCTTTTTTGAGCCATGGCGACAAAGTATTTTCATCTAATATTATATTCTCTTCCATATTACCACCTATCTAAATTTTTATCTTTTTCTTTATCTTTTTCTAAATTTTTGTCCTTGCTCTGATGAAGCTTAAGGGATATAAAATAAAGAAGTCTATTTCTCTTTTTTTCATGTTCTAACTGTTTTTCTATGGCCAAATCTATTATTTTTTCTTTTCTAGCTTGAATAACTGTTTGTAAGAATTTTTTATGAGTATCTGAAATATAAGGTGTGCTAGAAATTATTTCATTGATTTTATTAAGATCTATCTTTGATCCTATTTTTTTTAATGAGTTTATACAATCCTGATTTCTTGTTTTTATTAAAAAATTATATGGATTAATTTTCTCATTCTTTTTCCGTATAACTGATGGAGGAAAATCATAAACTATTTTGTTTAAGTCTTTTTTATTGAGCAAAATATTTTTCATTTCTAGCTCATTAAATTGTGAAAAAAGAGAGCAACCGCAATCAAATACTGGAGCTGGTCTTTTATATGTTTGAGTATCTACATTTGCAATAAAACCCCAGTTGCCATTATGTCTATCTGAGTTTGCGAGTAATGCATCTGCTATAAACATATCCCAAAACATTTCTTTCATTTCTTTTTCATCAACTGCAAATTGATTTTTTGCTTCTATTGTGTTTAATATATTTCCTAGATCGGCATCATATCCATTTGCTATTTTTTCTTGATAGGTAACAAAATCTATCATAAATTCATTTGGCTCTATAAAGTCTTTACAAGCTACAACAACTTTATCGTCATATGTTCCAAGGATTGTGTCTTGTGTTTGTATATCTAATGTTTTTAAAATACTACAAGATATATGCTCGGTAACGCAAGCATTCATAAAATTTAAATGTGCTGCAGCAACTAGCTTTGGAGGAAATTTCAGCATATAATCTTCGTCATTATATATTATGCCTACTTTTGTTCCACAAAATCCACCATAGCTTTTGGAGCTTTTTTCGCAATTTGTAAAATCTATTTCGTTATCTACCATTGTTTTTCTAATCTGAAAGTTTTTTTATGAGTTCTAAAATTTCGCTTGCTTTGTGCTTTTCTAAAATCGTTGTTATATCTTTTAAAAAATCGTTGTTTGTTTTTATCAAATCACTTATTGCTTGTGATAGTTTTAGCTGCTCTTTTGCTATCATCTCTTTCTTTTTGCTTTCAAGTGATGCTAATTGAGATTTTATTTTTTTAATTTTCTCGTCTATTGAAACTATCTCGCTCATAGCCGTCCTCCTTTTATTGATTAAAATTTTACTCGGCAGTATAGCAGAGTTTTAATAAAATTTCAAGGCAGTTATAGCTGATTTTTTTAATTTTATGGCAAGTTTTATTGTGTATAATTTTGGTCGTAAATAGTATTAATTGCAGGATAGCCAATCACGCCAAAAATGTAATACATTTTTTTGTGATTGGCATTATCTCTGCGAGGCTCAGTAAGGTATAAAAATGAAAAATGTAATTAAGACTTTTAGAATAGAAAACAATTTGTTAAATTTGGTTGAGGAATATTTGAAAGATAGTAAATATAATTTTAGTGATTTGGTTAATGCTGCTATTATGAATTTTATATCTACTGGCAATATTGAGGGATCTAAAAAAAATACTTTGTTATTAAAGGAAAACAACAAAGAAGTTGAACTTAGAATATCAATATCTAAAAGTGAATATAAGTATTTGGTTGATTTATCTAATAAACATGGTTTTAACTCAGCCACCAAAGAGGCTAAATTTTTACTATTAAATATTTTAAATTCCAATAGTCCTATTTTTAATAATATTGAAATGGAGGAGTTAAGAAAATCTAACTATGAGCTTAATATGGTTGGCAGGAATATTAACCAAATGTTGAAAGTATTATATGAGCAGGATTTGAAAAATTTTAAAGTAAATTATGAAAATTTAATATCAGTAGTAAAAGTAGTAAATGACAAAATTTCTGCCGTAAGCGATAAGATAGAAAAGTATATCAAGATTTTAAATTTGAAGCTAAAGTAATATTAGATGAGAAAAAAGAGAATACTTGATGACGAATGGTGGCGACCCAAAAGAGTTATTACCGATTTAGAAAAAAAGGCTAAGAGTTCTTACGCATATAATAATCAACGAGGTATTTATAGAAATAGATTTAAAAGTGTTATTACATATACAAAAGCACCTTCAAAAAAACAAACGGAAGTTGTTATTAAATTTACTGGATCTAGTAAAAATTATGAGGGACTGAAAGCACATCTAAGATATATTTCTAGAAATGGCGAGGTTGAAGTCCAAAGCTCTGATGGTTGTAAATTTATAGGAAAAAGTGATTTAAATATTTTATCTGAAAGCTTTAATAGCGGCGATCGCATACCAACACAAAGAGAGATAAGAGATAACTCGCTAAAAGAGCAAAGAGAAGCAATACATGTTGTTTTTTCTATGAAAGATTATCAATTTGCATCTGGTGCTAAAATTAAAAAAGCAGCAATGAATTGTGTATCAAAAATGTATCCAGATAACTACTTTTGTATAGCAATACATAATGATACGGATAATCCACATTGCCATTTAGTTTTAAAGGTAAAAGATTATTTAGGTAGGAGAATAAATCCAAAAAAATCTGATATAGCCAATATGAGATTATCATTTGCAAATGAGCTTATCAAGTTGGGTGTTGAAGCAAAGGCTACAACAAAATCTAACTCTAGAAATTCTGAAAATGATAAGGGAATTTACATTGCTGGAGATTATAATAATGGTGAAAAACACAAAGCACATCATTATAAAGTTACTGGCTATGGCAGAGCAAATTATAAATTCGATAAAGATAACGAGGAAAGCTTTTTTGTATCATATATGACTACAAAAGGTAAAGAGATTTTTATTTGGGCTAACGATCTTGAGAGGGTTGTAAAAGAAAACGACGTCAAAATTGATGATTATTGTAGGTTTGTCATTACGGCTGAAAGTCCAGTAACATTTAACGTCCATGATAAGAAAAAAAATGTTTGGTATGAGAAAACTGCTTATAAGAAAGTCTGGGACGTTTCTATTGAAAATAAGAACGAAAAGGTATTAGAACCTCTTAAAAATTTCACTCCTAACGATTATAAGCAGGTCGATGAGCCATATAATGAAGTGGTAGATTTTGGCATCGATCACTATCAATTTAATTACGATATGCCAAAAAGCTACTTTGTGAAAATGCTTAATCCAAATAGAAAAGAATTCTATATTTGGGGAAAAGATCTAGAAAATATCATTAAAAACGAAAATATAGTGTTTGGTGATAAATGCAAATTTAGCCAGCAGGGTAAAGACGAATATGGCAAAAATATTTGGGTTGTTGATATACAAGGCAGAGATACTAAAGCAGCTATTAATAGAAAAACAAATATTGCAGTGACCGAAAATAAAACTTCAGCTGGAGCAGTCGATAAAAGTAATAAGACCAAGAATAAGAGTAAAGGCAGCAATAAAAATATTGATTTTTAGTTTTTAAAGTAGGGATTGTAAAAAAAGGGGGGGGGCTATTAAGCCCCCTTTTTTTATTTATATTTTCTCATCCACTCTTTTTTTATGTCTTCAAATCTATACTCGAGATAGCTAGTTCGTGTGTTTTCTTCCGACCAGACTAATAGTTTTATTTCGGTTTTATTGCCTTTGGTGATCGATACAATATCATACCCCTGAATTTGGCAGCCAAAAGTATACATATTTATTTGCTCGTCTATCTCTTTGGTATCAAAGTGAAATTTAGCAAGCTCGTCATCAAAATCGTTTTCTTCTAACTCGTTATAGTTATCGCAAAGTATCCATCTGTCAGTATGCCCATTTGATTGAAAAATCCCCTTATATTTCATATTCCAGTCAAAATTAGCCCTGCCAGCAATTTTTGCCAATTCGTCAATGAAGTAGCTATAACTCTCTTCCATGTCTGAAACATATTCCACTCTTTCATGGTTAAATTTCTCTAACGTTCCAAAACCCAATTCATCGGTAAGTTGATCAATGTGTTCAATGCCGTTTTCTTTACAAAATTTGCTACTCATAATTTTATTAAAATTGTTGTTTTCATCGTTTGTAAGAGTTATACCCAGTTTTTCTTGAAGTGCTTGCCACTCGTCAGAGTTAAAACAAAGTAATTTAAAGCCATCGCTAGATTTGTCGCAATAAATCACTTTTTGAGGCTCTTTTAAAAATACGCCCAACTCCTTTTCTCCTAAAAAAAGTTCATATAATTTCATCTCTTATCCTTTGTTTTATTTAAAAAGTTAGTATTTCTAACTTTTTATAAGAGAATTATATAATAATATTAACTATTTGTCAAGATAAAAGTTAGTATTTTTATACATTATTTTATAAAATAGTTAAAATTTTTACCCTTTTGGGAGAAAAAAGGTAAAAATCTAATTATTTGAAATTTTTTTGATAATTTCGCTTAATACTTTAAAATCTGCAAGCTCAGTTTGTAGTTTTTGATTTTCTTTTAGTAGATTGATCGATTGTATTGTTTGGCTGCTAAATTTATCAGTGGTTATTGCCACTTTCAAGCTGCCCTCGGTCATACCGATTTTTTCCGCCAGCTGTTTATATGTTAAATTTTGCTCTTTGCAAAATTCCTTTACGTCGGCTGCTGTCATTCGCTTTTTCTTTTCATATCTTCTACAAGAAGTTTTCTCATATAAGCATTTCTAGCTAGAAAAGTTTCATCACACTTTTCATCCAAATACGCTATTTCTTCTTGAGTAAGATAAATACTTACTTGCACAGTATTTCTCTTTTGTTTTTTGTCTTTTTTGTCTTGCATCTCATAAGTTTTTACATTGCTGTTTTGCAAAGCTTCTTCGATGCTAATGCTCGCTCTCTTAGTCATACTTCAATATCCTTTTAATAGTTTTTATATTATATTAATATATTCAAAATTAAAATAATATAAATTAAGATTTGCTTCTTATAGCCTTTAAAAGTCTTCTATATTCATTAAAAAAGCTCGAGTAGCTTCTTTTTGATAAAGAGCTTTCATTATATAACTCAGTAAAAGATAATCCGTAATTTGCAGCGTTATTAACGATCTTAGAATTTTTGAAATAAAAAGTTGGTATATCCTTGTATCTCTTATCAAGTTCATTTTCTAAAAATTCTTCTTCTCTATCATCTTTATAGTTGGTTGCAAGAAGTATTATATTTGGATTTATTGAAATAATTTCGTTTATCGTTTCCACTGTTCTGATAAATGAATTATATGTTGGCAAACAAGGGATAATTACAACATCACAATTTTTTATAATATCTAAAACCCCAGAAGCAGAAAACCCACCAAAGTCATATACACAATCGTCAAGATCCTTTACTTTGTCTAGAATTTTTGCTTTGTCTGGATATATCTGTTCGATACAAGAATTGTCATTAGATTGCAAAAAGTATCCAAAATCCTTTGCAATACTAAAAGCAAAAGGCGTTTTGCCTACGCCACCTTTTTTGTTTAATAGAGCTATTTTCATTATTTTATCCTTTTAAAATTTTTACAAAAGCATTATACTTTTTAAAATATTAAAATAATATAAAATAAATTATAAAGATAGTATTTCTATTATAATAATATAAATACTATTATCTTTCTTTATCTTTTGTCTTTTCTTGGATACTCTCTCTAGCTACTAAAAAATCGGTAAAGTCAAAGCCTTTTTTTAGTGGTTCTTTTATGCCGACGTTCCTGGCAATTTTATTCCAGTCAATTACTTCTATTGTTTTGCAAACATCTTTTAAATCTTCTCTTAAGGCTTTTGCTCCACTCTGCCCTGCTTCATCGTTATCGTATGCGATAGTGATATTTATATCTTTAAAAAGCGGTATATATTTTTCACTAACTCGAGCACTTGCAGATCCAAGGGTAATAGCATTAAAGCCACTAGCAAGAGCGTTTAGGCAGTCTTTTTCGCCCTCAACTATAAAAATCGTTTCATTGTCTTTTTGATTTTTTGCAAAATCTTTTAGATCTCTCAAATTAAAAGGGCAACGTTCTCTATTCTTTGAAAACATTACCTTTGGCAAGGTCACTAAATTTCCATTATCACCAACAAATGGCTGAGGATTTTTATTGTATTTCCAAAACGTTAGGCAGTCGCCATTCTCGTTTCTAATAGGCATAATTAATCTATCGGCTTGCTTTGAATATCCAATTTCATACTTTTTGGCTATGTTTTCTTTTTGCTCTTTTGTTGCAGTTGGCAGGGTTTGAGATAGTAGCTCCCAAAATCTTTTGAAATTTTCTTTTCGCTCTACCTGGAATTTATCTATAAAGTCTTGTGTAATAAAGCCTTTGCTTGCTGTTTCACTCTTATTTTTTTTGATTTCAAAAGAGTTTTTTAATGCTGCCATCTTTGTTATATATTCTTTCTTGATAGAATAAGTCTTTTCGGTATATAGGTGTTTGTCTGTTTCTAGCCACTCCATTTCTTTCTTTGAGTCAAACACCATAAGATCATCAAGCGGTTTTATTTTAGAGATAGCCCAATAATAACCTTTTGTTATATCTGAAGCGTTTTCACCGCATCCGACGTAAATTCCACTTTTATTGTCGTCTATTACATTTAAGCCAAAAACAACGGCTTCAGCTCTTATTTCGCTAAGTGTGTCTTTCTTGAATTTAGGCTGTTGATTGCTGCTAAATTTAATATCTTGTGGTCTATTAATTATATCGTTTGCTCTGCTAAAGGCATCTTTTTGGGACATATTCTCAAAGGTTGTCATAAAATCTATTATACTACCATACCAACCGCTGCCAAAATCTTTTATTTTGCCGTCCTTTGGATTAATAGACGCACTGGCTGTATTTTCATCACGTATTTTAAATTTATAGTGTCTATCGACGTTATAACCTAAAGTTTCTAAAATTAAGGCGGTTTCATCTTTGCTGTATTGCATTTTTTATCCTTTTATATATAATAAAAATTATATTAATATAATATATTTTAAATTATATTAATATAAAAAACACTAAGATAACTCTTTGCCACTATTTGCAACAATATTTGCTTGACTGCCAGCTTCTAAGCCGCCTTGCTGCTGAGTATTCTGCTTCTTGGCTCGTTTGGCTTCATCAATAATTTTTAATGCCCTGCTTTCAAATTTGCTTTCATAGGTCTTGTCTTTTTTCTTTCGCTCGAGTTCATTTAGGACGATATTTTTTTCACTCTTTAACAGCTCAATAAGATCATTTTTAGGATAGTTTTGCTGCTCAGATAAAAACGATTTTAGATCTACTAAGTTTGATTTGGCTTCATCAAGATCTTTTTGCTCTTTAGAGATAAATTTATCCATATTATCAAAGTAGTTATTCATCCTTACAAAAAATCCATGTAATCCGACCTGGTCTTTTAAATCCTGCCTTGTGCCGTTCATAGCTGAGTTATAATACATATTCTCAGGTGCTAGTATCTCGCCACTTTCTTTGTTTGTTAGCTCAAAAGTTATACTATTATTTAAGCTGCTATAATATCCACTTACAACAAAACCCTTATACTCGCATACGTCATAGCTTTTCTTTGGTGTTTGAAACATCAAATTTATAGTTGCTTGAAATTGATCTTTCATCTTGTTTTGGATTTCTTGAGTATCCTTTGCAGCACTAGCTTTTGGAATAAAGAATTCTTGCTTAGATACTTCATGATTATAAAGATTTGTAGAAAACATGGCACATCTTAGCCCATCGCTACTCTCAAATTTGCCGACATATTCTTTTGTTTTGGTAAACAAGTTTATTCTTTTATTAGAAAATTCTATCATCTTTTCTAAATTGTGCATTTCGGCTTCTTTTTGCTGGAAGTCTTGAATATATGCCTTTTTCTCTCTTTCTAACCTTTCAAGCTCATTATTTATCTTGAAATTTGTTAGTATTAACGGATTGCCACTAGCAATAGCCTTAAGCTCCTCGTAGTTAACTACCTCCTCCTCAAATCCGCTTATATGGTTCTCATCTACAACGCACTTTCTAAATTTGGTAATGCTCTCCGCCTTTTGCTTTACTGTTTGCAACGAGGTTTCATCATAGGTGTTCAAAGTAACGTAATAATTTACATCTACCTCAAATTTGTCCCCATATTTTTTAAGTAGTTCATTACCTTGTCTTATGACACGACCATTTCTTTGTGTTAAATCGCTAGGCTTCCAAGGTATATCAAGATGGTGTATGGCAGTTACTCTCTCTTGCACGTTCGTTCCTGCTCCCATCTTGCCAGTAGATCCTATCAAAACTCGAATTTCACCACGATTTACCTTGTCAAATAGCTCATATTTTTGTTTGTCCGTTGTCGCATCATGGATAAAGGCTATCTCGTTTTGTGGTATTCCATTTTTTACAAGCTTTCTAAGCAAATCACCATATAAGAAAAATCTATTATCATTGCTATCTCTATCAGTTTCAGATATAAAATCGCTATTAATATCTTTACCTTGCTCGATAGCATCATTGATATTAATAAATTCTTCTTGCTTTGTAGGACTTACCTCTTGTTCTGCTGCCTTTTGTTCATCTATTACTATATTTTGGGATTGTTGAGATGGTGACTTCGGCGTTCCCATATCTAAAAAGACAAGCTGAGTGCCTTTGTCATCATTCCATTTTTCATAAGTGTTTATGATATTTTCTACTGCTTTATTGATTTTTGAATTTGGATCATCTTCGGCAAAAGGATCTATCAGCCTATAATCCAAAGCACAATATTTAGCATCATTTGTTACTTTTAAATGGTTATCAATTCTAGGATCATCTGGCATATTTTCAAGCCTATAAATAATAGATCCCTCATTAAATTGTCCATTTTCTTGCTCTACGCCGATATACTCTTTTTGCAGGTCACTTGCTGGACTTTTAGTATGTTTAATATTTACGTTAGGGACAAAGTTGCTGCCAAGCTCCTTTTTTATATCATCGTTGGTTATGACGTCGGCAAAATCAAGATAAGATCCGCCAAGTGTATTTAAATTTTTGAAGCCAGTAAATCTAGTCACAATTTTATAGTCGCCTGCGACAGCACCAGTTTCATAAACTCTATCGATATCTGCGTATGTTTTAGCCCAGGCATCAAAAGAGTCAATGCCTTGATCTTTTAGTGCATTTGGGGCAAGATATCGCTCTATTAAATAAAGCTCTACCAAGCTATTGCTAACTGGTGTTCCAGTTAAAAACATAATTTTAGCATTGTCTTGGTTATGCAAATAGGTTGTTTTTGAATACATATCCATTGCTCTATCAGAGCCACTTTGAGTTCCTAAGCCTTTAACGTTCTCAAGCTTGGTAGAGTATCTCAAATTTTTATACATATGGCTTTCGTCGACTATTAAATAATCAACGCCTAAGTCAGAAAAATCAAGCGTTGTGACATTCTTGTTTTGATCCTCTAAAATCTTAGTCACATTGTCCTTTAAAGATTTTAGCTGTGTTTCCATACGCTTGACCGACGGACTTTTTCTATATCCGCTGCTATTTTCTTCCCTAATAGCAATTGCTTGCTCCAGCTCAGCTATCATATGATCAAGCACTTCTTTTTGGCTTTCAGCTGGGGCAGGGATCTCTTTAAATTGTGTTTGTTTCATAATAATGGCATCGTAGTTTCCATTAGCAATTTGGGCTAAGAATTCAGCCCTCTTGTCTTTGCTCATAGACTTATCTTCTGCCACCAGCAGCCTTGCTTCAGGGTAGGCGGTCAAAAATTCATTTGACCACTGACTAACCAAGTGATTTGGGACTACTACAAGGGGCTTATTAACTATACCAAGTTTTTTTTGCTCCATGATCGAGCAAATTGCAGTCAGAGTTTTACCTGCTCCCACTTCGTGATCGATCAGGGTAACTTTTTCATTGACTGCTCTAGCTACAGCGTCTTTTTGGTGCTTTCTTAGATGATATGCTTGATTTATGCCACTAATTTGTAGATAATCCCCATCGTAATGTTTTTTGGCATAGCAGTTAAACTTTTCATTGAAAATATTAGCTATCTCCGTTCTTCTAGCATAATCTTTCATTATCCACTCGTCAAACTCGTTTCTAATAAGATCAATCTTTCTAGTAACCTCTTGTGTAGCTACCATATCAAGCTCTTTTTCATACTCAGGATAGCCATTTTTATTCATTTTGATTGAGCCATCTAAGTTTAACTTTGGTCTATCAGTAGTCACGTAAATTTTTAAATACACGCCATTTAAGGCAGCTTGTGCTATCTCATATGGATCTTTATTTAGACGACTATTATCAGGATGATAATATGCATATTTCTTTTCAACCTTGAAATTAGTATTAGGATTTACAGATCCCTCAAAAACCCACTCAGCGTTTATTGACGAGCAAAATATATCCAACTTTGTATTTTGGTGTAGCTCAAATTTTTCTTTAAAAAATTCCTCATAGTATTTCATAGGTATCCACGAAACCCCAATTGTTGGGTTTATCTCACTAGCTGGTATATCTTTTGGCAATACGTCTTTTAGGCTTTCGACGTTGTTGTAAAATAGTGGCTCTGTCTTTGCCAGATCTTCGGCTTTTTTGTATTTCTCCTTAACATTGCCAGATAGATATTTTGGGGCAAATATGTATTCAGTATTGCCTTGTTCGTAAGCGTCAGGATCTATAAAAATTAATTTTTTATCCAATAGCTCCTTAGAAACATCGTGAGGATCTTTATTTAGATGATTTGCGATATAAGGTATGCTTATTTTTCCGTTGACGTTCATACTTGCATATAAACCATCTGCTGCATTATCAAATTCTATCTTAGGACGAGGTCTTAAAACTCTTTGCTTGAATACATCAGCCTTTTTAAATGAGTTTTTTCCGCCGTCTTTTTCTAAGCCTTTTATGTTGCTAAAATCTGCATCATCATTTAAAACGTTTGTAATATTTTTATTATTTAAATAGTTATTACTCTTAACAAAATCATCATAAATAGTATTTAGATCGTTTCTCTTGTTAATAAGTCTTTGATCGTTATCGTCTATATCTTGTTTTTCAAGAGCAAAAAGCTCTTTTCTACAATCTCTAAGCTTAATGTAATCCTTGGCTATCTTTGTTTCTTTAATACTAAAATTTAGTCTTCTAAAAACAGCCTCATCCTTTATTAGACTATTAGATTTCAAGTAAATTTCGTCACGAAAAATTAGATAGTTACCCACGAGCAGGCTATCAAAGTATTCTTTATTTTCTGAATACTCTTTATCAAATTTAGAGATTATTAGCTCATTTTCATCTACTGGAGCTGGCTCATGGTATTTATAAATATCGCTAGGGAGCTCGTTTTTAATAAAATTGTCTATTGCAGTTTCCAAATTTATATTCGGATTTGGCAGACAATTTAGCTCATATCCAAAACGACCGCTGGTAACCTCTAGGCGACCAAGAACATTTTGCGGATTATTTTTGAAATACTCATTAATGTGTATATCGTTATCATCTACATTTTTAAAGCTAGTAGTATTTACAAATTCTCTATTTAATCTATTATCTAAGCCTTTTTTGAAAAAAATAATATCGGTAACTACTTCGGTTTTTGCCTCGTTAGAAAACGCATTATTTGGCAGCCTAATTGCTCCTAAAAACGTATTATTGCTAGCTATTTTTTTTCTAACATTGTTATTTTTGGCATCCAAAAAGTTGTGAGTTATTACAAAACTAAGAATACCATCATCTTTTAAGTGCCTTAGTGCTTTTGCTGCGAAAAAATTGTGTATTGTATATCCGCAAAGATCTAAATCTTTGTTATCTGCGATCTTTGTTATATTTAGTCTATCATATGGAGGATTTCCAACTATTGCGTCATATTGCGTTTTTTCACTCAAATTTAGGTCTTCAAATCCATATTCATTACTATATACTTGTGCAGCAGGGTAGAGCAGGGTGAGAAATTTGTTTGTTTGATTTTCTATCTCAAGAGCATCAAATTTATAATTCCCTTTTATAGAGCAGCTGGCTAAAAACACTCCATTGCCAGCACTAGGCTCTAAAATTTTTTTGTCCTTATCAGGCTCAGCATTTATTCCCATATGATCTAGGGCTTTATACATGCTATCAACAATAAATTTAGGTGTAAAAAATGCTGTTGTAGTAGAGGCTCTTGCACTAGCATACTCATCTGGGCTAAGCAATTCTTTTAACTCTTTATATTCTTCTTGCCAATCCTCGTTTAGCTGGTTGAATGCTTCACTAATTCCACCCCAGCCGCTAAATTTACTTATAACATCTTGCTCTTGCCTTGTAATTGTAAAATTTCGATTATTTTCTAGTGCCTTTTCTCTTATAGTCCAAAGAGAATTTGCTAATTTAATTGCTTCTATGTTGTTTTTAAATTTTTCCTTTTTAGAGATTGAGCTTGTCTGAAAGCTATCTTCTAAAATAAAATCCTTATTTTCACCAGTTGATATAATATTGAGTGTTTGAGTAGTAATAGGCTCTATGTTTATATTTTGTGGCTGAGGAATAAAATTTGATTTTACCTCTTCTTTAACCTCCTCCTCATCAAAATCAAAAAGACTTCTAGCTCCATCATATTTGTTAGTAGAGCTAGTATCTTTTTTTAATGTCCTAGCAGTTTTTCTCTTATCTCTTTCATCGGATATCTCGCGTCGCTCAGATTGAGATATTCCTTGTAGATCGATAGTCCCCCCATTATCTTGTAAATTTCCAGATCCGTATTGCCCATCTCTCTTAATTTCTTCGCTTCGTCCTCGCAAAGAATATCCTTCTCCCAATACTCCTGCCTGTATAGAGCTATCGTTAGCTCCTCTAGTTTCTCCTCGTCCACTAGTCCTCTTGCTTGGATGTCGTCTATCATCCCCAAGTTCTCCAAAGCTGTCGTCCAGCGGTAAAGTATCGTTAGTCTGTGCATCCAGTCGCCTGATTGAATGTTCGAAGGTGCTGGATACGTTGATCTCATTATCTCTTGTTGCTCCACGTCCAGATGTTTCTCGATATAAGCTCTCATTCGATTGATCACTTCCTCGCTCGGCTCTATCGTATCGCAAGTCATCGCTCTCCAATTCACCCAGTCGTGATTGATTGTTATTAGTATATTGACTAACTCTTTTTTGATCTGCTCTATTTGCTCTTGATTGATCTCGTTGGATTGATTGATCTTGCTCTCCATATTCTTGATTATCAGATATAGATAATTTGAGAAGTTCATCTCCTCTTGTAATGGTGTCCACTCCATTTCCATCATATCCGTAAATCTCTTTTTGGTTATTAGCGGCCGATTGCCCTTTATCTTGTTCTGCGGATTTGATAGGATAAGGTTGTTCTTGGTATCCACGAAGTCCCAGATCTCGTTTATCGTTTCCTGAAAATTCTTCGGTGATAGTTCGTTGTAATGTGGATTTAGTATGTGAAACATTGTATTCTCCTATGTCAAATGTATTTGGATGGTCATCCCAAAGACTTCTTGCTTCGTATTTACTCTTTTTAGCACGTGCCATTTATTTCTCCGTAATTATAAAAGGAAATATATTAATATTAACTTAATATATTTTATATTAAATTAATAGAATAAATATCAATATAATACTTATTATATTATTTAACTAACACAAGCCTTTTCTTTTGTAAGGCTAATCGATTACTTTTTATATTGTTAATTACTCTAACATTGTATTTATTAATATCAACCTTGTTAAAACCGCTGTTATAACAATTCAAGCCTTGATATGTAAAGCCAAATTTCTTTATACAATTTGATAAAATTTTAGTCCCTACTGCTATATTGATCTTAGGATCATATAGATCCTCGAGTGAAATTTTTTGTGCCTCTAGCCACTCTTTGTGAGATGAGTTGATTTGCATTATCCCAATATCAAAAGAGCCATTTGTATTTACGTTAATTGCCCTGGGCTGAAAATCGCTTTCAGTCTTGGCAATTCCCCAAAGTAGCTCAGGGGGTATATTGTATTTTTTGCCATATTTCACAAAATAGCTATTATATATATGCTCTGAAGCTGGTAAAACTTCAGTTGAAAAAAAGCAAAGAAAAATAGCAATAAGAATTTTATTCAAATTAAAACCCTTTACCCAAACTTGTTGATTTGGTAATAGTTTTTTCTTTTGTTTCTGATTTTGGTATCTTTGCGATCCCTTTGGCAAATTCATCTTTTATAGCCTTGATTGCGTTTCCAGGAATTTTTGGCTTTTCTTTTGTGGTTGTAGTAGTTGCCTTTTCCTCTTCTTTTTCTGGTGCTTTAGCTTCTTGACCTTTTTCTTTTGGTTTTTCTTTATTAATGATATTCTCTTGAATATTATTAGCACGTTTGCCTATAACTCCATATGCAGCAGCAAAATTTCTAACAAAACTTGATACGTGCTCGTCCCCTATGCTTTCAGCAATGCCCTCTAGACTTCTTACTCCATTTTCTACGACATTATCAAGATCGACGCCGATTTTAAATTTGCCGTCTTTATCTTTTTTCATCAAATTACTAAAAGCTTTTTGGGTTTCTTCGGATATTTGATTTTCAACAATCTTATTAGAGCTAACATTGATGATTTTGTTTAGGTCTGCATTTTTAAAAAGGTATCTACCCATCTCAACTTTTGGAATATCAATTTTCTCGCCATTTGATGTAAGCATTTCAAATCTGATTGATGATTTTGGCATCTCGTTTCTATTGATAGCCTTTTTTAGTATAAGCTCGTCTGCTTCGTGTAACGTCTGGAGTGCGAATATAGCCTTATCTCCAGCCAAAACATTATTAGTTATTCCGCTTTTATCTAAAAATTGCTTTACTTCACTATCAAAATCACTATTAAGCGAAATTTTAATAGTAAAATCAACATTGCTTTTTTGCTGTCTTTTTGGAGATACTTTCTCTTCTGCTTCTGTCGTAATTGTTTCTTCCATTATATTATCCTTTTATAATTTTTGGTTTGCCATTATCATCATAAAACATTGCTTTGCAGCCGTTTTTCCACTCACTACATCCCCACCAATACGTGCCTTTTTGGTTTTTCTTGCGTTCAAGTATGCCTTTTTTACAAAAAGGACAAGTAATGCCACCGCTTGCAGCAGTTTTTTCAAATTGTGGTTTGCCTTTTACGTCAGGATACATTTCCTTGCAGCCATTTTTCCACTCGCTACATCCCCAAAAAAAGCCTTTTGTCTTTGTGCTTTGTCTGCGTTGCAAATATCCTTTACCACACTTGCAAGGGTAAGTCTTATCTATGCTGTTTGAGTTAAAATTTGAAATATTTTGATTTGACGTAATGCTAGCGATCTCGGTTTTAATTGTTTCGATAACTTGATTTAAAAATTCGTTTCTAGCTAGATTGCCACCTGAAATATCTTTTTGTTGTTCATACCATAGAGCGGTCATATCTGGAGATGAAAGTAGGGCAGGGACTAAATTTATAAGTTCTCTACCTTTTTGAGTAGATACTATACTTTTGCCATTTTCTGATATATACTCTCTATCGAATAAATTTTTAATATGATAGGATCTGGTTGCAGGAGTTCCTATCCCTCCGTTTTCGCCTTTTTTATCCTTATCTTTCTCTTTGAGAAGCCTTTTAATCCTCTCATCTTTTACATATTTACTAATTGAAGCTAGATCTTTTAAAAGAGTTGGCATTGTGTAGTATGGTTTAGCTCTTGTCTGCTTTTTATTTATTACTAGATCTATTACATCACAAATTCCATCTTTTAAAGTCGATAAATCAATACTATTTTTTACTTCATCATCATTACTCTCATTATTGTCATCATCATCGTTTTTATCATTAAAAAGAGAGAGATAGCCGATTTTCATAATTTTTCTTTTTGAGGCACTAAATTTATACTCAAATTTAGTTACCTCAAGCGTAGTTTGTAAATACTCCATCGGCTCATAAAATTGAGCAATAAAACGTTTGGCGATCAATTTATATACGTTTAACTCTTCTTTGCTCATCATATTTGCATCAACGACTGCTTGCGTAGGTATGATAGCAAAGTGAGCCGTGATAAATTGATCATTAAAAGCTATGCCTTTAATTCTTGTATCTGCATTATCTATTGCTGCGTTAAATTCATCATCTTTTAATGAAGCCCTAACGGCATTTAAGACATCTTGCGAGCTTTCCCACATATTTTCTGGTAGATATTCGCAATCTGACCTATTGTAAGTAATACATTTATATTTTTCTCTCAAATTTTGGGTAATTTGAAGCGTTTTGTCTGGCTTATAGCCAAATTTCTTTGAGCATTCGGCTTGAAGTTTTAAAAGATTATATGGTAAAGGCGGATTTTCTTTTTTGTTTTCATTGAAAACCTTTAAATCACATCTGCTACCATCAAGCTTTTCTTTTATGCTTTCGGCAACTTGTGGATCAATTATTCTTTCATCGCTCTTTAAATTTGCAAAGAATTTTTTATTGTCCGAGCTGAATTCTCCAGTGATAGTGTAATAAAAGCTACTTTTATGATTTTCATGCTCTAGATCTCTTGCAACAATAAGACCTAGTATAGGAGTTTGAACTCTGCCAACGCTTAAAACACCTTTATAGCCATTTTTTTGAGCCGTTGCAGTATAGGCACGTGTCAAATTTATCCCTAGTAGCCAGTCGGCATGTGATCTTGCAAAGCCACACTCACTCATACCTTTATAAGCTGAATTTGGCTTAATATCTTTAAAGGCTGCTTTAACGCCTTTGGGAGTTAGATCTTGCAACATAACACGCTCGATAGGTTTGTTTGTATTTGAATAGTTGATTATCTCATCTATCAAAATTTGACCCTCTTCGTCGGCATCTCCACAATTTACTATACTATTTATTCTATTATCTCTTATTAGATCACATATTAATTTGAGTTGCTTTTTTTTCTCTGAAATAGGCTTATACTTAAAATCAGTAATAATATATGGCAAGTCAGCTATATTCCAAGCTTTATACCTTTCATCGTAGTCTTCAGGCATAAAAAGCTCCAAAATATGACCAAATGCCCAAGTAAGCACATATTCACCCTTAGTAAGATAGCCATCAAATGTTTTTAAATTTCCATCTATGCCGTCGGCTATTGCTCGAGCTAAATCAGGTTTCTCAGCTAAAATCAACTTCATTTCTTTGGCAGCTCCATATTTTTTGATAAAATTTGAGCCTCTAAAAAGAGGCTCAACTAGGTATAGAGATTAGCGTTCTATATCTTTTTTTGTTTTCTTGGCGACGGAATTTTGAAGTTGTGCAGCTCCTATTCCGTTACCTCCATTCGTGGGAGTAATGCTATTTATCATTGCACCCTTACCAGCTACAAATGCTATTTCAACAAAAGACGATTTATGCTCTTTTATTGTATTAATAGTATTTGATAGCTCTGGGTATTTTGATAAGGTAGTGTCTTTTTTAGGAGTAAGTGTAAAGTCAGCACCTTTTTGGATATTTGAGTTAAATTTAGCAATTAACTCGCCGCTATTATTCTTATCAAAGCTATAACCGCCTTGTGGCATCTTAGTAGCGTAAAGTCTTTGAGCAGGCTGGATAACCTCGCCAGTCTTTTCATTGATTTTCTCTGGGCTAACTTCGATTGTAATCTTTCTAAAAGAATAACTAGATCCACTCTTGCCTATGCCTGAGTCAGTCCATACGTTAGCTTTCATAAAACTTTCTTGACCTTTTTCGTCAGTTCCTCTTATGTCAATACCAATTTTATTTTTGTCTTTTTCACCAACAGTAGCACTGATAAAATTTCCGATATCACTAATCTTTTTTAATATTGCTCTTGCATTAACGTCTTGATTTTGACCTTTGTCATCTATATATGGCTTCATTTCGCCAAAACCAGTAACAATTCCGCTTTCGCCGTGTTGATTAGTGTAATCGCCTGCACTTACGTATAGCTTTGAAGTTTTTGCTTCTTGAGTGTTTTCGTTTGTCATCTTATATCCTTTTAAATTTTGTCATCTTATTTATCTATAATAATGTATGTTTTGTCATCCTTTTTTAGGTATCTGGCGTTTTTAGGAAGTTCAAATTTAACTTCTTTATTCGTTTGTTCTACGCCAATATCGCCTAATTGTTTAAGGATAGCTCCTTGCGTGCTAATTTCATTTGATAATGAAAGTGTGAAAAAAGCAAGCCCACCACAACCAAGTGCCAACAATAGGCTAATTATGCTTAACCATTTAGATCCTCCTTTGTAAAATTTCAATCTTTCACTCATCGATTTATCATAAGAGTTAAAAAGATCTTTCATTTTTTGTGTTATTCCGTCAGTCTTTTCTATAAAGTTACTCAGCTTCTCTTGCTGATTTTTAGAAAGCTCATCAATAAAAGTAGAGTAAAACTGAAAGCTATGCTCGGTTTTTGCCTCAATTTGTTTATTGAAGTTGTCAAGCTCACTTATACGATCGTTTAACGCCCTTATCTTGCTTGACATATTTTGGGTTAAATTTAAGTCCTCAAAGTCTTGTTCAAATTTTTTAAAGCTTTGATATACTGAATTTAAGAGGGCGTTATGATTTGTAAGTTCAAAAATTTCTTTGCTAGGCGGATTTGTAAAGAAGCTGATAAGGGCTTTGAAATAATCTCTTAGCTCGTCCCAGTTCTTTTCTATATCGTCTATGGCCGACAATGTTGTTTTATTGTTTTCGACGTCGAGGCTCTCTTTGATGATTTTTCTTTTAACCTTATCCCTCTCGAGAATATTATTAAAATTCTTTACACACTGAGAATAATCAAGTATTGCTGTTTTATGATCATCTTGAGTTAGCTTTATTCCTAGTATTTCTAAAGCCTTTTCAAAATTTAGCTCTTGCTCGCCAATGTTCTCTGAAGTTTTATTATTTTGTTCTCCAGCATCTCCAGCAAGTTCTGCTGAGCCGTTTTCTTTTTTTACTAGCTCAGTAGCTTTGCCAACTAGGTTGGCTTCGCTACTTTCTTGATTTTGCATTTCTTCAAAGATGATATTTGCTTGATTATATCTTTTGCCTGACATTTTCTTTCCTTATTGATTAATTCTCAACTGGACAAAGATTAAGAAAATTTTTGCGTTTTCTTGCAGTATCTTTAGATTTTTTAGCCTTTATTGAGTAGTATTTTTTCAATGCAGCATCGCACTCTTTAGGTTTATTTGGGCTTTTTAAGCATAGTAAAGCTTCGCAAGCCAGCTTTGTATCTCCAGTTAGCTCGTCTGTTTTTATACCGCTTGCATAAGCAGATCCGATAAACGCAACTAAGACCAAGAAAAGGGCAAATTTTTTCATCTTTATTTTCCTTTAGAGTAATTTTTTGAGAAAAACAAAACATTAACCTTATTCTTTGAAAGATTAATGCTGTCAACTGGGTGTATTTCAATCTCCGCTGTAACTTGATTATTCAAAAAATAGTCCTTATATTCTTGTGCAATGGCTTCATTGCCTATAATGACCATTTTTGCAGAGTTGTGTGCTAGAAAAAATGCCTTAACTGTTTGATCGTTTTCGATAAGACCTTTGCTGGTCTTTACAAAATACATGTTGTAGCTCCATTTGTTATTTTTCAAAAATGGATCTTTGCCAACGCCTTGTTGTGTTTCGACAACCAAGCCTTGATTTATTGTAGTGGCTGAGCCGCCATCAAGTTTTACTGGTTCTGGTGGTCTGCTGCATCCAACTACAACTAAGCCAAACAATACAATTTTTAAAAATTCTGTTGTTTTCAAATTAACTCCTTTGTTCATCTGATTGTAAATTTCTTTGGTATTTGTCTATTTCTTCATCACTAATTGCTTCGACGTCATCACCTAGGTTTCTCATTTTTTCTTCGTATTCCAAAGATATAGCCATAAATTCGTCTTCAAATTTTTCAAGTCTAGGTTTCATAACATTTTCATATATCCACTCTCTCGTGCTTTCTTCACTTTGAGTTGGGAGAGTAGTCCTTGTTTCGTTGTTTTGGACTGCTTTCATCAACTGCTCTTGACTTGGCAAGCCTTTAATTTTTGCAAGGCTAGGTGAAACTTGTTTAAATTTATCCATAAAGTATTTATCTTTGTAGTAAAACGCCTTTTCGCAAAATATAGGCTTGGCACTATCAATTAAGATAATCTCATTTTTAAAATTCATTGTTTTTAGCTCTTGTGCCATCATTAAAGGGGTGCTGGTGTCGCTCTCGCTTCCACCGCCACCTTTGCCTAAATTTCTGCTTCTATTCTTCACAGTAGTTGTTCCCAAATCCTCGCTTAGTTTTTTTGCATCCTCGTTAAGTTTTGGAGAATAATAAATTCGGCATGCGTGGTTTGCTAAAAGGGTTAAAGCCTCTTCTCTTCCATATCCCTCTGGTTTTGGTGTCATAAGTTGTGAGTCTGCTTGATATGCTATTAGACTTCTAAGATCATATCCTGCCATAAACGAAATAGCATTAGAATAAGTTGCTAGATATCCGCAAGCAGTAAATTCGTCCATCAATAAAAGGCAAGGGTGCTTTAGCTCGCTATTTGATTGCGGCAAGCCTTGCTGGACGTTTATAAGGATTAGCTGCTGCCAAAATATATTTAGAATTTGCTTTGCACTAGCTTTTTTGTCTGACGTGATGGCAATATATATTGTCATCTTTTTACGCCTTAGATCTCTAAAATCAAAGTCGTTTGCACTAGTGGCCAATCTCATATTATCGGCTCTAAAAGACGAAAGAGGAGAAATAAAGCTACCCATTGCAGAGCTTCTCTCATTATCGCTTTTTATCTCAAAAAAGGCATCAATTCTCTCTTTTGCTTTAGGGCAAACCATGTCAAAACTAACTAGAGTATTATATGTATCAGCAAAGTTATCTATAACTCTAACATCCCCATTACCCTCTTCAATTTTAAATTTTAAGCCCTCGCTTAGCCTTAAAATTCCATATAGTGAAAAGTCGCACTCCAGATTATGAGCTTCAAGAAAACTTAAGCCTCTAGGAGTGTTTAGTAAATCATTCATTAAATAGCAAAGTCCTATAAAAAGATCCTTTGCTTTGCCGTTAAAATAGTCTGTTACGCTTCCATCGCCTTTTAATGGATATAGAATATTACCAAAGTCGGTTAATTCAGCGTCAGCATTATCTCCGTCCATATCGATATAGAAAAGAGGGTTATATCTATGTGTGTTTTTTGAAAAAGGGTTAAAAACAAATACCTCTTGTCCTAAAACCTGCTCCCTATACTTTGATGTAAATTCATAGCACTCTTGTTTTATATCTTGCACGACACAAGAATTTGGATAGTCAAGTAAGTTTGGGATTATAATACCAACGCCTTTACCACTTCTTGTTGGAGCACCAAGAGCGACAAATTGTTGTCCACCATATCTTAATAGCTTGCCGTTATATTTGCCTATTATAATGCCATCGTTGTTTTTCTTAGGAAATAGTCCAAGTTTTCTTATATCGTTAGCATTTGCAAATTTAGCATCGCCATAAAGCTTTCTCTTTTTTGGTATATATGGAATTGCAAACGCCAAAGAAAAAGAGAGTATGGCAGCCAAAAGCAAAGCCAAATAGGCGTTTTTATAGCCATTAACTAGAGCAATGATAGTAAAATCTAGCGTAAAGAGCTTCATAAATTTATTCATCGCTCCATTTAGAGCGAACATTAAAACGGCTGTTAAAAAGTAAGTTAGAACAAGGGCAACTATTACCAAAGCAATAATTTGTGCTCTTTCTAATTCTACTTTTTGTTGCGGAGCTGCCATAGTCTTTTCCTAGCCTTATTTTTCTGAGGCATTAAAAAACATGCCGTCAGTATTTCTTTTAAATAAAACGCCGTCGTATTCGTATTCAGTAACTTGTCTTTTGCCGTTTTCTTTTTTAAAGATGATGATAACGTCGATCACTCTTTTGCAAATTTCAAGGATCAACTCTTTACCAGTGCTTCTTGCCTGCTCGTTTTGCATACTCATCATTACAAGGCGGTTATACGCACTTGTGACGTCGCCAGCGTGCAAGCTTGTCATTGAGCCGTTGTGCCCGCTTGAAATTACGTTAAGAAAATCATAGGTTTCGCCGCTTCTTAGCTCGGCAAGCAAAATTCTATCTGGCTTCATTCTCAAACAAGATTTTAAGAGAGAGGCAGAGTTGATTAAATCAGTGCTTTTTGCCTCGCTAGGGTAAAAAAGGGAAACTACATTGTCTTGGTGTGTAAAAACAAGCTCAGGCACGTCCTCGATAGTAATTACCCTTTCATTGTAGGGTATAAAATCAACTAATGTCTTCATAAAAGTTGTTTTACCACTACCAGTTTCGCCACATACAACTATATTTTTACCATTTTTGACCGCTTCTTTAAATTTCTCTGCAGTTTTTATATCCAAAGAGCCATTATCGATATAATTTTCAAGGGTGTATTTAACCTTTGATGGCTTTCTTATGGTGACTGAAATTCTACCTTTTGGCATAACTGGAGGGACAAGAATTTGCACTCTCTCTCCAGTTGGTAATACACAAGATAAGATAGGCTTTTTATCGTCTATTGTGTCTTCTTTGTAGCTAGCACAAGTTTGGGCAAAGGCATAAATTTTCTTAAAATCTATATCGTTTCTTGTAAAAGTTATCCATTCGCCTCTAACGTTTTCACAAAAAACCTTATCGTCGCCGTTGTAGCAAATTTCGTTGATTTCATCGTTTGACAAATACTCACCAAAATATTTTTCGGCATACTGAGTTAAAATATGCCCATCGCCCATAACGTTAGCGTGCATTTCTTTTCCTTTTTACGTTAAGCTTATAGACTTTTGAAAAGTCAATATCTCTATTAACATAAACGCCGACGATATCGCCATGATTTTTATAAAGTGTTGGCTGGATATTGATAAATTTTTCAAGAGCTGTGTTTGCCATTTGCATTGTCGTTTCTCTCGTGTTATCAACATAGTTAATATTGTTATTATTTCTCGTCCCACTGCCGCCATTTAGTGCAACATTTGCAGCATCATCTATGATACTAAGCAAAATTGCAGAGCCAAATCTTTCAAGCCAGTGGTGATCGACATATCCTGGTATTCCAGATCCGCCAAGTTCATCGCTTGCACCGCTGCTTACTGGGATAATAATATTGTTAGGAGTTCTAATCTCACTCCAGACTACAAAAATTCTATCCATACCATCATTCATTTGGCCGCTATTGAAAAAGCCAGTGATCTTTGATCCTTTTTCAATTAGAAGCGTTGTGCCATTTGTAGAATAGATATTCTCGCTCACAGTGCAAGAAATTCCACCTTTGATTGTTGAAACTAACCTTGTATCAAGCGAGCAGCCAATATATGTTCCTTTTGATAAATACAAATTTGGATCAAAGCTACCAACTTTTGCACTCTTAGGAGTGAATACTCCAGCGGTTTCATACTCAGAATTATCACTTCCATTATCGTTGTTGTTAGCATTATCTGAAAAATCTTTTGGCGGTTCGCCATTTCTTCTTATGAAGTTTCCATTGCTATCAAAAACATATTCGCCACTAACAGTTTTTACAACTCTTTCCCCATTCTCATTCACTTCTGAATTTCTGACACCTGCAGACGAGTCACCGCTATTTGCAGAGGCATTTGATACTAGTAGAGATGAAGTGCTTTTATAAACTCTTGGCTTATAATCCATAACTACTTGTTTTTTGGCTTCTGGTTTTGCAACAAAAGGATCACTTTTTGGTGCTTCTTCCTTATTAGCAGTAAAATTTCTATCTGCAAGGACTAGCTCTTTAATCTTTTGAGCTTCTTCCTTTATTGAAAAATCGCCTTTTTGCACGTTCGTTCCAACTGCAATTTTTTGTTTTTCATCTTGCTCATCGTGGTTTTTAAAGTTACCAATAAGAGCTACTAGACCTAAAACGAGGGCAACAGCAGCAAAGGCGACAACTCCAAATGCTTGAAGTTTTCTTGTCTTTAATCTCTCGTCTTCAAGCTCAGTATCATCAATGATATCTTTAAATTCCTCTTGCTCAGAAATGCTTTTTTTATTATTTGCTGCCATTGTCCAAGATCTCTCTTTCTATGTTTTGTTTTGTAGTGTCGTAAGTCTTAGAAAGTGGATTTTTGCCATAGCTATTATTCATAATACCAACAAGCTTGTCGCCACTTCTTAGCAGTAGTTTTTGTGCTATCTTATGCACCACCAAAACATCGTAATTGCCATCTTTTTTTAAGTGAGTATTTAAAATGCTCTCTTTATTAGCCTCGTCAAATAAGAAAATACTAGGGATTGTCTTCGTAGAATTAAAGCCAATATATGTAAATACGCCGTCGTCATAAACAAAATCAGGAGCTATTGTATCGCTGCCTTTATTGACGTGCATCATAAAATCCCAGTTTCTAGGGACATTGACTTTATCTACCTCAGTATCTAGCTCTTTTTTCTCGTCAATTTGTTTTTTGGCTAGCTCAAGAGCTTGTTTTTTGTTTTGTTCTTTGAGTTTTTCATCTAGTGGATAGTTAAATTTAACCCTATAATTGATATTTTCCTCGTCAAGTCTTAAGTCAAATATATAAATTTTATTTGTAGTGGTAACAATAAGGTTTGTATTCCATTCTTTAGCATTTGGCTGGATCACTGAGGGCATTTGAAAATCTATCTCATCGCCGTTGCTATCAGTCATTGTTTTTGGAGCGTTTTGCTCAGACTCATTTATTACGTATGCCTTTGGCTTGATAAATAAGAAATTTTCCTTATCTACGATTTCCCAGCCACTTGAAAAGCCAGTTGCGATATTGACTATTCTTTCATTATCAGCAAATTGAAGCATCGATACATAGCCGTTTTTACATTTTACAAGAAAAACATCATCAGCATTATATGTAGCATAAGATACTCTTCTGTCAAATTTTGAACTTGACGGAGTATTTAGAGCAGATAGGCTACTTGTTAATAGTGCTAAAGATAAGGCTGTTAATACAATCGATCTCATCTTTATCTCCTTATTTCATCATCAATTCTATATGTTAATACTTTAAAGCCAAGAGGATTTTCTATTCTCTCTTCTTCGCTCATTTGCATTTTTGTATCATAAGCATATGAAAGAGTGGCTACCTTTGTTTTCACTTCGCTTTGCATAGAGGCTTCATCTTTTACAATTTTCTTTAAATTCTCATTAAAGCGAATTGTTGCCATTTTTGTTCCTGCTCTTTCACTTAAAACAACCGAAAGTATTTGAATTTCAACTTTATAGGTGTCTTTTAGCTGCTCATGTCTTGCAAATTTGCCATTATAAATGGCTGTATAGTCTTTTGCTACCTCAGGTGAGCTATAAATTTGTGTAAGCTCATAATCATGCTGCAATAGATCAAAATAATATCCCTCTCTAATTTTGATATAGTTTGAAACAAAGTATTTGTCTATTGCCTCATTTTGGGAGACGTCCTCTTCTTTTAATGATGTTATGATATCTACCATTCCAGTTTGATTATCAACTCTTATCACGTATGGCACAGCTTCTTTTAAAGGGGTAAGCAATGTGACCGCCAAAATTGACATAAAAGTGATAATTACACTTACAAAAGCAACTAACCAAGCCCTTCTATTTGATTTTTCAATCAAATACCTAAAGCTTGCTTCATAAGTTATAGCTTCATTGTCTTCTTTTTTCATTGCCTATTCCTTTCTAAAAAATTCAAGCCATGCTCGAATTTTGTCCTTTTCGTAAAATATATTTCTAGATATTGCTATATATGGCAGTCTTGGAATACTTTTATCAAAGTATTTATCCCTGCTAGCGTCTTCTAACCTATATTTCTTTTGAAGCTCAATACTTATTCCAAATTCGCTCTCAAGCTCCTCTGGAGTAATATATTCCTCAAATATTTTTTCTCTTCTATCTTCTTTTTTCTTAGCCATTAGATCGCCTTTTTAAAATTTGTGCTGTTTGCTTGATTGTTTGCTGGCTGCCATTCATTGCTATCAAAAAGCTCTTCCCAAGTTGCTGCTGTCTTAGCAGTGCTTAGGTTATTTGTTTTACTTGCAGCGCAACCACTTAGAAGTGCCAATAAAGCAAAAAGAAAAATCAAATTTTTCATTGTTCTTTACCTCTTTTAAATCTTTCTATAAGTTTTTTGCTACCCTGGTATGCTTTGCTTGCACCCCATTTTGAGCCTCTAAAGCCGTATTTTGCTCCAAATCTTGTTGCAAGTGCTCCAATGCCAGCTCCACCAGCTATTGTAGATCCAACACTTAATGCAGCGTTATTTACTGTGCTTTCTATTGAAGTTCCAACTATTTTTTCAACCAAATTCACAATTATCTTTACAAATGCTGCTATCATACCTCCAGTAAAAAGAGCAAGAAAAGCTATCATAAAGTAATTTTCATTTTTTGCAAATAATTCATCTACTTCTTTAAAATAAATATTATGAACAAAAGTAAAAATACCTAACCCAAAAGCATTTAAAAGAACCAGTGTTAAGCAAGACGATAACATTAACCCCCACCAATTTTTAAATGTATCTTTCAAGAAATTCCCAAATATTAAACTCATCAGTGCCAAAGGAGTTAATGCTAGTAAAAAAACAAAGCCTATATAGTTTAAGATATAACTTCTAAATGGATAAAAACATCCTGCAAGAGTGCCAAGCATTACAATTATTATCATTAACCCAATGTAAAGAACTTCATACCAAGACCCATCTTGTGCCATTTGTTTTGTAAAATCAACCGATTTATTAAAATAATCCTGAAGATATTGAATAAAATCCCATTGATTTCCAATTTTTAACTCATGAAACTCTTTTAAAGCTGCACTAATTAAATTTAGCCACTCTGTTGGAAAGAAACAAACTAATATAAAAACAAATCTCACAAAGGCATCCCAAGCAAAATCTTTGATATTATCTTGATTTCTTCCCCAAAGAATTTGATATCCCCTATATATGATCCAGCAAGTTAAGTAAATTCCGACAAAGTTTGTAAATATCTTTACTAAACTAAGAATAGGACCATTAAAAGCATCCTGCCTTGTTACGAAAGTATCATAAAAAGTATGATATGCTCTTATGAAAAAACCATCAGTTGGCATATTACTAGCACCTTTCTATCTATAATCCCAATTACTTTGGCTCTTCAAGATCGCAGATTTTCTTTGTAAATCCGATTGCTCTTGTCTTAATCTCCTAGTGTCTTTATAGGTATCAAATTGAATTTTCTGAGCATTCATAAGAGCCACTTGTGATTGAATTTGATTGTTTAGATCAGAGCTTTCTTTAATGTCTTTAGACTTTTCAAGTTTTTTGCTAAGCTTGTTTAAATTTTTCAGGTGTTTGTCCATATTTTTTGACATTTCACTATAAACTTCCATATCTTGCATAGGTTCAGCATAAGTTATCATGCAAGCATTTCTCTTAGCTTTTTCGGTTTCTGCTATCGCTTTGCAAGGGTTATATTCATAGTGATTGTCAATGATATCCATAAAATTTTTAATAAAATCAGCCTTACTAAAACCTTTTATATCCTTTGTCATCTCTATCGCATCTGTAATTGACATTCCAAGCTTATTTACGCTGCCATAAAGCTCTTTAACATCTTCAAGATAAGACGCAACATCTCTTATGCCAGTCTGGCTAGCAAGTTGTTTTGCATAGGCGTTTAGCTGTTCTTTGTAATGTGCAGCGGTATCAGCCCAGCGTTTAGCCTCTTCAGCCCAGGTTTTGGCTTGTTTTAAAACATCTTCAATGTGGTTGATTTGGCTTTGACTTATTTGAGCACCATCAACAACTGGTATTCCAGAGGCAGAGAGAGTTGAAATGCTTAGCATTAGTGCTGCAACGCAAGCTAAAGACATTTGTTTGATTTTCATTTTTGCTCCTTTGTGTATATCTTTTTTAAATCTGCAAGTTTTTCATCATAGCTCAGATCTGAGTAAATGATATTTTCTATTTTTTCTACGTTTGCTGAAGCTGTCGATAGAATTCCTAAGTGTGCTTTGCCAAGAGATGAAAGGTCTAAGCCAGCTATTGTTCTATCTCCATCTACGTTACCTTTTCTAACTAAAAACTGCCTATTAGAAGTAGGAGTTGTTTTAACAAACTCATATTCCTCTTTAGTGACCTTTAAAATTTCCACATAATCTTTCTCATTCGCTTTTGGATTTGATAAGAGTAACGTTGTAGGAGATTGCTCTATAATTGCAGTTGCGATCGGTAATTTTGCAAAATCCTCTACCGATTGTGTTCCCATAACTATAAAGCCGTTTTGTTTTCTGATAGTTTTTAGCTTATTAAATACCTCGTTTGCTACTACTGGATTTAAAAGCCAGTTCCAAGCTTCATCAATAAAGAGAGCAAAACGTCTTCCGTCGGTTAGATCCATAACACGCCAAAGAATATAAAATGCTGTAACTGAGCTTATATCAGCATCGTTTAATAGGTCTGTTCCATCAATACCATAAACGTTGATATTTTCATCATCAAGTGTTAGAGTGTCATTTTCGTTATCAAACACATAGCCAAATTTTTGACCATAAGACCAAAGGCTAAGTCTAGATTTTAATGCATTGATCTCTTCATTTTTTTGTGTTAAGTGCTGCAATACCATTGAAATGCCATATTTTCTATCTTTTCTTTCAAAGTTTGTCATAACAGCTTCAATGGCAGTATTTAATGCCCTCTCTTCACTAACTAAAAGCTGCTCGCCATTTCTAGTAACTAGCATTTTAATAAGTGTTTGAAGTCTTGTAATGTTTTGCTCGGTCGCCTCTACTTGAAATGGATTAAATCCAGTTGGCTTTCCAAGATCAAGTGTAATGTATTTACCACCTATCGCAAAGATATTTGCAATGGCAGCCTTATCTTTGTCTAAATAAAAGAAACTTGCTCTTTTTTTATTCTCTGGAGTATTGCTTGGAAAACTATTCTTGTCAGCAAATTTGCAAAGCTGATTAAGTAAGAAACTCATCAATACTGTTTTACCAGATCCAGAATATCCTAAGACTAGAGTATTTGCAAGTCTTGTAATCTCATTAGAAAAATCATCATCTTTATTTGTTTCGTGAAAATTGAAATAATATGGCTGCTTATTTGGGGTTTTAAAAATAGTTACTGCCTCTCCCCATTGATTTTTATCTCTTTTGCCCTTTACAAAATTATGAAAAGAAACAAAAGATGAAAAATTTAGTGAAGTTATCGTATAAATTCTAGGTCTAATGCTAAGGTTTGTAATAAATTGAGAAAAATACGTTGCAGGTAGCGCAATACCAGCTAAGCTTGTCAAAAATCCAGCATTTGCCAATACGGCCATAGCCCTATTACTTTTTTTCTCAACATCCTCAACGCTATCGCCATAGATCACTAAAGAGAAATGATAGCTGCCAAATATTAGATTTCCACCTATTAAGTTGTCAAGTGCGTCATCAATATCTTCAATCTGACTAATAGCATCATCTTCTGCCGAATTTAGCCTTTTTCTTTGCATATCTATTTCGTATTTTGCTTTTGATTTTGGTAAAGGAACAAAACTTTGAGTAATTGTATAGTCGATATCTTCATACATAAGCTGGTCTAATATACCAGTCCAAGAGTGATTTGGATAGTCTTTTATCTCAACTGCTTTTGCAAAACGATTTGATCCGTCGTTAAATTTTAAATGCATTGTTGAGCTGCCAAAAGATATAAAAGAGATATCGCCATTTAAATACTCATATAGTGGGGAGTTGGTAGCTCTTACTTTTTGAAATTTACCAGATATCAAGAAATTATAAAACTCTAATTGTGATGAATATACATTACCATCAACTTCATATTTACCAAGCCTTTTTGCGTTAAAGTCAGATAAATTTGTATCAATGGTTACGCAGTAGTTTTTAAACGTCCTTATATAATCATTCATCTCTTTTATGCGTTTATCTAAGCTATCTTTTTTAAATGATGAGCGAAGTGCAGCTTTATTGATAGGCGAAAAAACTGCCGTAAAATAATAGGTGTTTTGCTTTAACTCCTTTTTATTGAAGCCGTTATAGTATGCTCTATCTTGCTCTTGTAAAAACTCATTGCTAAATTTTAAGTCGTTGAAGCTATCCTCAATGCTATATCTTGCACTATGAACATAAAAAGATACTTGTTTGCTGTCAAATTGTCTAAGCAGCATATTGATCTTTTGTTTGTTAAATTCTAGCATTTCATCATCTTCAACTTCAAATGCTATGCCATCAACTGCCCATGTAGCTAATATGTCGAAATTTTTAGTTATCACAAAATTATCTACAAGGCTATCGTAAGGGATCATATCCTTAAAATTTGGGACTGAGTTTAATGGAATAATACTAAGCTTTGGAGCATTAAAATTTAGTGGCACTTTGTCGTAAGAAGAGGTAATATATGTTTTTCTATCTCTAAAAAATTTTTTAGTGGCTGGGGTTTTCCAAAATTTCATCCCTAAAAAGAGCGTCCTAAAAATCAAGTCATCTTTTTTAGTAATTTCTCTCATTATGAATATTGTTGGAAATAATAGCCCTAAAAACAAAAAAGTAGTATAAAGCGACAATAGACATATTATACTACTTGCTGCAAAGAGAGGTATTATAGGAACACCAAAAACCATTGCTGGACGTGTTAGACCTTTATATATTACTTCTTCCATCTTATTACCCAATTCTATCCAAGTAGAATAGAAGCTATTGTTGAAGCAGAAGCAATTAATATTGCGCCAATGATAATTCTAGAACACTCTGGAATAGTTTGTCCACCAAAAATTACCTTATAGCCTACAACCAAGATTGCAACAGTTACTGTGGCAACAGCAAGGTATTTTAGCCACTCGGAAACCTTTGTAAGTAGCTTTTCTGCACTACCCAAGCCAGCACAATACGCTAGATCTGGGACGAAAACAAAAAAAGCTATGCAGGCAAAGCAAAGCAGATTGAGAGAGCTGGATTTAGATTTCTCTACAGGAGAATAACTCAACATAGAAAGTCCTTTCGCAAAAATAAAATATTAATCCATATTTGGATTACGGAGCGAATTATATTAAGTTATTTATTAAACGAATATTAGATAATGATAATATTGTTAAAAGTGCCTATTGAAAGGTTTTTTAAGCTAATTAAAAGTAAAAATGCATAATTTTAGCACTAAATATTACTTTTTTATTTTTTCACGCTATTTTTACTATTTTTTTATGATAAATTTTACTAATTTTTAAACTTAGTATTTTATAAATAAATGTATATTAGACATTATTTAACATCTAATATACATTTATTTTTATTGTTTGTCTTTAAAATATTTTATTAATATAGACCTATCAACATCTTTTAGCAGCCTTACCAAGGCTCGTCGATAGTTATCTTTTTTAGCTGTATTCCAACGCAATAAGGTATCGTATGGAATGCCAGTTATTTGTGAAAGCTCTTTGAGTGTCATAGTGACTTTACTTTACTTTTTGATAAACTTCATCTAACATTCCTTTTTGATCTAAGGCAATGCTTGCATTCTTGCAATTTTTAACTTTAATGCTATTGTAACCCTCATCTCTATAATGGTTATTTCTTACACAATCAGCATATGTCTTAATTGTTTCGTCAATATGATCTTTATAGTATTTAGCGGTTTTTGGCTCTTCAACTTTCTTTGTTTCCTCGCCGCCGCATCCAGATAAAACTCCAATCAATAAAGCAGAAAGTGCTACAACTAAAATTGATCTTTTCATATTTTCTCCTTTGTTTTATGTGATTATACATTAATTTCTATTATTTTACTATAAATTCTATTAATATAATTTATTTTTTATCATTTTACTATTATTTTACCATTGCCACTGAAAATAATTGTGCCATTAAGATCCTTTGCAATTTCATTTAGTTCTTGCAAAGTAACTGGATTAATAATTTCCATAGGGTATTTCCCAGTTTCTTGCTTTATTTTCTCTAACTCCTGGTTAGTGTGTATTAAAGGTGAAATCGTATACGTTCCATAGATTATTAGAATAAAAAATAGGATATAAATACCAATAGCCCAGCATAATTTTATATATTTATATTTTTCCATTTAATACCTTTATGCTGCCGTGAGGGGTAAAATCAATTTGTTCATCTATCTGTCTCCCAAAATTTCTTTTAAATTCTCAATGGTTTTTTGTTTTAATAAAAACTCTAGCAAATCATCGCCGCCAAAGAAGTAAGGATCTTCGTCTTCCTTTTCAAAATCAATTATAGACCTTTTTAGTTCATTAACAAGAGGATCTAGATCGTTATTGATGATCTCAAACACTGCTGAGCTATCGCCTGCTACTGATACTTTTATTGTAGAGTATCCATTTTCATCAATGCTAGACAATGGCTGAATTTTAACACAAAGACCATCTAAAAAGACTTTATTATTCTTGCTTACTGACAAATTATTGTCATAGGTAGAATTTGCCTCACTCCAGTAATCGTTTAGCACCTCGATTTGGTTCACGTCGAAGTTAATTTGTTCTGCTTGTGGCACTTTAAACATTATTTTCCTCTAGTTGTTTTGTTGTTTTAACTTATCTTCTTCAAATAGATAAGACAATAAAAAACCAAGACTACTGCAAACAAATAACATTAAAAATCCAGCAAACAAAGCGTTTTCTATACTATTTTTTATCATTACTTCCTCGCCAAACAACCATGTAAAAAACTCAGAAATTCTTAATTCTAATTCTTGATAACCTTTATACATAGATTTTTCCTTATTCAGTAACCTTTTAACTAATAAAAGTCCCAAAAAATTGGGACACTTTTGCCACTAAGACGTTAAAATTTGTTTTTTTCGTGGGACACTTTTTATTCATCAAAACTGCTAAATAAATTTTAATGCATTAATCATATGCTGTAAGGTTTCAAATTCAAAATCAAATATTTTACCATTTTCTTGGTTGATCGCTTTCGCATGAATTTTTTTATCATCGCCTTTCCAAACCTCTTGCAACTTACAAGAGTCGTAACCACCATCATATTTATTTTTCATGCTGAAATGCCTGCCAATATAAGGTGTTAGTTCTGTAACAATCTCACCAGTCAAATAATTTACTTTTGGAGCTTCCTCTGGCTCTGGTTCGGTATGTTTTTTTAGACTTTTTAAATTTTTAATCTGCTCACTAAGCTCGCTTCGATCTTTCTCAGGTGTAAAATAAAATTCGATGCCTATAACTTTGCCGCCACGACCACGACCGTTAGGATCTTTAATTTTTTTGTATGTTAAATTTTCAAAAATATTGCGATTATTATTAAATAAATCACGTTCTGCTGACAACTCTTTAATGCAAGGTTTCAAAATTCTAGCATCTATGTTATGTTGTGGATAGCCTTTTGGTATTTGCATGATTTCGCAAAATTCATCCCACTTATTTCTAAATAGTGTCACCACCCCACTATTTCTAAATTGTTTTAGAAGCCTATAAAGCGTTTTTGCATATTTTGAATTGATATTGACAAATTCCAATAACTCAAAACGTGTAAAACCAAGCTGATAATTTGTTATAAGCTCATAAAAGTCTTGTTGCGCTGTTATTTCTATGGTGTTTGTTTTATAATCAAACACTAGTTTTTCAAAGCACACAAAAGCATAAGCTTTCGTTGCTGTTGTATATTTGATATTATAGTTTAGTATTTTGTCAGATAGACTTTTAAACATTTCAAGCATCTTATTAGTGCTTTCTTTGGTATTACGTAAATCATTAAAAAAATCATATATATCAATTTTTACACTTCTATTATCTGCTAGTTTGGATAAGATCTTAACAACCATATCCATCTCTCGCTCGGTTAGTTTTGGCATAGGCAAAAAGTTAAAGTCGTTAGAATATTGAACGATTTCACGCACTGACATTTTTTAAATACTCCTATAGCTTTTATGTAGTTATTATATAAAAAATACATAAAAATATCAATAGTATTTTTAAGTAGTAAATTTGTAGTTTTAAAGTAGAAAAT
>NZ_PIRO01000007.1 GCF_003048905.1 Campylobacter concisus | reverse complement strand
GTCCTGCGTTGGATTCGAACCAACGGCCCCCTCATTAAAAGTGAGATGCTCTACCGACTGAGCTAGCAAGACATTTGTTTAAAAAAGAATTGAGATTATACAAAAAACATTATTACATGTCAAGAAAAGGATGTTTAAAATTTGTTTTTAGCTAACATAGTTGCATGGTTAGGTTGGTTTGGCATCAATAAGTTTTCAAAATAAAATATATTATAAAGCCCACTTGCAAGATATGCAGACACCAAATAGGTGAATATTGGATTTATTTAATAAAATTTATTTATATTTAAGTATCTTGTCTTTTAGTATTATGTGGACAGCTATTGCTATACGATGGATGATGCGTGATTTGTGGTAAAAATTGTGAATAATATGGATCAACGACATTGATTGCACATATCGCTAAATAAGTTATTTTTGAACTAAAGAGTTGTTTAAAGACAGTATATATTTGAGATGTCTACTTGAATAAATTCTATTTACCTCGTGCAAGTTAAATCAAAATTATAGATAGTACTTGAAAAATATTTTAAACTGTGTTCAATAAATAAAAATCTGTAAGAATATAAATCTAGGATATTTAAGATTAGGATAAACCCCGTTAATAGGGGCTTAATAAGTTAATTAATTATAGTCCATCAAAAGGATTTGAAACTACATCTTTGCGATCTACTATGTAAGGTATAATAGCTGCATGACGAGCTCTTTTGATCGCTTTTTCTACCATTTCTTGATGTCTTTTTGATGTGCCAGTTAAACGCCTTGGCATTATTTTAAATCTCTCTGATAAACAATACTTTAAAAGAGAAGTATCTTTATAATCTATAAAATCAATTTTTGCTTCTGTAAATTTGCAATATTTACGTGAATATTTTCTTTTTTCTGCCATTTTCTATCCTTTAAATTAAAACGGTATTTCGTTGTCGCCATCAAAATTATCGGCGTCAATGTTTATATCAGGGATTTTTTCCTCATAGTACTCTTCTTGTACTTTTTTATTTTGTGGTTGCATTTGCTGTCTTTGTGGTGCTGAATTTTGATATCCACCATTGCCATAGCTATTAGTTGAACCATTATTTCGTTGTTGTGAGTACGAACTATTTTGATTAAATCCACCTTGACTTTGTCCATTAGCTCCGCTATTTCCGCCAAGCATCTCCATATTTTCAACTACGATTGAGTGCTTTGAACGGTTTTGTCCATTGTTGTCGGTCCATTGATCAAATTTTAATCTTCCTTCAATCAGAAGCTTAGAGCCTTTGCTTAAATATTGATTTGCTATCTCAGCTGATTTGCCAAAGAATGATATGTCAATAAAGCATGTCTCTTCACGTTTTTCGCCGTTAGCATTAAATTTTCTAGTAACAGCAATACCGGAATTTCCTATAGCAGATCCACTAGTAGTGTATCTTAGCTCGATATCTCTTGTTAAATTCCCAACTAGTACTACTTTATTGAACATTTTTTATCCTTGATTATTCTTCTGTAAAAGTTTGCTCGTCTACTTTTTCAACTCTTGGCTCACGCGGTGCTCTTGGCTCACGAGGCTCTTTTTTTATAGTTTGTTTGATACCTTTGCAAAGTCTTTCCCAAGCTGCGATTTCGCGTTTATTTTCATATTTAACGCTTAAAAATCTTATTATATCTTCAGTGATCCTTACATTTCTTGTAAGTTCTGCAAGAAGCGCTGGTGGTGCTTTGTAATAGATAACAAAGTATGTTCCACGCTCGTATTTTTTGATGGTATAAGCTAGTTTTCTAGTACCCATCTCAACGACAGTAGCGATCTCGCCACCATTTTTTGTTATAACTTCTTTTACGAAGTCAACTTTAGCTTTAACTTCCTCTTCCGTTAATGTCGGCTTAAGAATAAATAAAAGCTCGTAATGTTTCATTTCTTCTCCTTATGGATATTTAGCTCACTTTGTGAGCAAGGATTTTGCTTTAAGCAAGCGTGGATTTTAGCTTAAAGTTACTTAATATTTGCTGTTGATATGAGGTGTTGCAGATTTAAAATGGTCGATAAGACGAAAATTTCTTTATCCATTTTTGTATTTGTTTTTAGCTCTAGCTCGGCTAAATTTAGCGTTTTAAATATCTCCAAATAGGCATTTAAACTTAGCTTTAAGCTATTTGCTTTTAGTAAATTTGCCACATTTACAGGCGGCTGATAGCCGATCGCTTCGTCTAAATTTAAGCGGCCATTTATCTTGATGTAAGAGTAAATTTTAAATAGCCTAAAAAATGCTTTGTAAAGTGAGTTTAGAAGTAAAATTTCATTAAAATTTGGATCTTCTAAGTAGGTAAAAAAGTCATTTTTTATATCCTTTAGAGCCATAAATTTGTTAAAAAAATCATCAAAATTTATCCCGCCAAGTCCAAAAACCAGCCTTTTGACATCGTCTTGTTCGATGTGAGCGTTTAGGCTCTTTAGCTTTGTTAGCTCGCTTGCTGCAAGGTATAAATTTTCATTATGTGTAAAATAAAGCTCATAAAGTGCATTTTTGGTTATGTTTAGGCCTATTTTAGCTGAGCTTTTAGCTAGTAAATTTATCGCTTCATCTGGAGTTGATGGCTTAAAAAATCTCGCAAAATTTGTCCCAAAAGTCTTTTGTATATCAAAAACTAGTTTCATATCGGATTCATAAAGTTCAAATAAAAAGTAATTATCTTGGCTTTTTGAGCAAAGCGAGATGAGCTCTTTTAGCTCTTTTGCTGGGATTTTTTTGTCGCTTTTTACATAAAGGATATTTTTACCGCCAAAAAGTGACTGCTCGCTTAGATGAGAGCTTGCTTGCGCGTAGTTATACTCATCAAAATAAAGGCTTAATAAATTCGCATCTTCGCTTGAGTAAAAGCTCAAAATTTCTTTGCCAAAGAGCTCGATCTGAAACTCGTCCGCCCCAAAAAGTAAGAAGTAGTTGCTTAAATTTGCATTTGCTAAATTTAGCTCCAAATCTTTTCTATACATCGATCTTTCTTACCACTTTTGCAAAAATTTTAGTGCTTGCAATATCAGCCTCTGTGATCTTTACAACGAGCTTTTGAAGTAAATTTGCGCTGTATCCTGCTATAAAAATCCTAGCTCCAACAAAATGATCATCAAGCTTGGCAACCAAGACATTTTGGTTTTCGCTCACGTAGCAACGCACCTCTTTGCCGATGTTTGCTGCTGCCCAGCGTGCAAATTTTCTATCCATAAAGTCGTAGGCTACTTTGTCGGCTTCTCTTTCAAGCTCGCTTAAATTTGCGCAGGTGCTTTGGATGTTTAAAAGCAAGAAGTTGTAAAGTTTCTCATCTTTTGAAATTTTAGCCTTTAAAAGCCTGTGTAAAATAAGGTCAGAATAGCGTCTAATAGGACTTGTAAAGTGTGTATATCTATCAAATCCAAGCCCAAAGTGGCCTAAATTTTCACTTGAGTATTCAGCCTTTTTTTGAGACTTGATGATGAGCTTATCTATCTCTTCACGGTTGCCCAGTTCATCGGCTTTTAGCTGTATCTTTCTTATTAAATTTGCAAGATCGTTTTCATAAGTAAAGTCAAGCCCCAGAAGCTGCAGGTCCTCAAGCAAGGTATCTATCTTTTTAAAATCAGGCGATGCGTGGTTTCTAAAAACACCTTTTGTAATGAGCTTTGCGGCGGCTTTGTTTGCTAAAAGCATGCAGTCCTCAACAAGTCTATGGGAGTCGGAGTCACTTTCAAATCTAGTTTGTAAAATTTGACCCTCATCGTCAAGGCTCATTCTAAGCTCTTTTGTCCTGAAGTCAAATGCGTGCAAAAGCCTTTTTTTGCGAAGCTTTGTGGTGAGTTTAAAAAGTGGCTTGACCCATGAAATTTCACACTCTCTTTTGCCTTCTAAAATTTCATCGATCTCATCGTAGTTAAAGCGCCTTTTTGAAAGGATAATCGCTTCAAAAAGCTCCTCTTTTTTTACCTCGTTGTTTGCATCAAGTGAAATTTTAAAACAAAATGCAAGGCGTGGCACGTCTGGCTTTAGCGAGCATATATTTTCACTTAGCGCGCGCGGCAACATCGGTACTGAAATGTGCGGAAAGTAGATAGAAAAGCCTCTTTTTTTAGCCTCACTATCAATGGCGCTATATGCAGTCACGTACTCGCTTACATCAGCGATCGCTACGTAAATTTCGCGCTTTTTCTCATCAAAATATATGGCATCGTCAAAGTCTTTGGCATCGACTGGGTCGATCGTGCAAAACTCTAAATTTCTTAGATCAACCCTGTTTGGATACATGCTAGCATCAACTTCATCGCCAAATGCCTTTGCCTCAAGCTCACAAGCCTCGCTAAATTTATCATTTTTATTATAAATGGCAAGCGAAATTTTCTCATCGCTTAGCGGATCTTCTAAATTTCCTAAAACCTCGACTATCTCGTTGTTTAGGTTATTTATCTTTAATAGCGTCCCAAGTGGGAGCATCTTTAGACTTTTTTGTGTCGCCTTTAGGGTTGTGCTTAGTCCGGTTTTTAAATTTACACCTAAGATAGCTACTCCAAAGCGTTTTGTGTAGACCACGCTTGTCTCATTGGCAAGCTTTAGGCTCATTACTATTTTAGCGCTTTGGCGCTTTTTTTTAAGCGGCAAAAGCTTTGCTAACACTATATCGCCAAGGTGTGAATTGTTTAAATTTTTATTTTCAACAATGATGTCTTGCTTGAAGCGTTTATCAAACGGCAAGATAAAGCCAGTTGCGTTTTGGCTGATGTCTAGCTTGCCACAGACGTAGCCATTGTTTAGATAAAATTTATCTTTATGAGAGCTTACGGCACCAAGATTTAAGAGATTTCGTAAAATCTCTTTATCTTCGTTTGAAACTTCTTTTTCCTTGATGCCAACTAGTAGTGAGGTTAGAAATTCTTTCACAAATTATCTTTGACTTTAGCAACAGCCATTAAAAACGTATCATGTCCAAAGCCGTATTCGTCAAGAAGAGGTAGGGTATTTTGTATGCTTATATCATCAAGTTGATTAAAGATATTTACAGCCGTTTTTATCACTTTTAGGGCTTTTGCGTAATCTTTTATATGATCTGGTGCCTCTTCTGGATTGTTTGAATAGAGTATTGAGCTGCTAAGCTCTGTCTCAAGGTTCCATTGTTCAAAAATTTTAGCTGTAACTTCTTCATTTGACATATCTAAAATTTCTGTTTCAAATAGGGCAAGATCGATTGGACTAGATATATTTTTAAGTTTTTCCCTAAATTCGACGTCTTGCTTATTTTCGGCTAATTCATGAGCAAGAACTATCTTGCCAATCTCAAGCATAAATGAAGCTGGAGAGAGAATTTCTAGGCTTTTAGGATTAACTTTAGAATGCCAATTGTACATCAGTGCATTTTGTATTATCGAGATATTTAAAAAATCTTGTGTAGTAATGCCATAAGGCTCTAAATTTATAGAAAAGCTCTTTTTAATCGTACTTGAAAGCGCAAAACCTCGAATAGTAGCCATACCAAAAAGAGAAATAGCTCTTGCGATGGTTGTGATCTCTTGAGAAAACCCATAAAGTGGAGAGTTTGCTGAACGCAAGATATTTGCTGTTAGCATCGGATCCTTTTCGACCACTTTTGTAAGATCACTTATTGAGCTATTTTCGTCCGCATGTAAGCGTTGAATTTGTATAACTGTGTCATCTAATGGTGGAAGTGCTTTGATTTTTTTAAAAACTGATTCATTCATTGAGTTATCTCTTTTTTTGAAATTTCAGCGTATTTTATCAAAATAAATTATCATAAAACTTAAAAAGAGTTTCTGCATATTTCAGCCGAATTTTTGCTGGCTAAAGTTATAATTTTGCCAAATTTTAATAATAGGAGTAACAATGGCTATAAATGTTTATTATGATAAAGACTGCGATTTAAGCCTTATTCAAAGTAAAAAAGTAGCAATCATCGGCTTTGGTTCACAAGGTCATGCACATGCTGAAAATTTAAGAGATAACGGTGTAAGCGTTGTGATTGGCCTTTCAAAAGGTGGCAAAAGCTGGGCAAAGGCTGAAGCAAAAGGCTTTGAGGTAAAAACTGTAAGCGAAGCTACAAAGGGCGCTGATGTGGTTATGATTTTAACTCCAGATGAGCTTCAAGCAGAAATTTATAAAAATGAGATCGAACCAAATTTAAAAGATCACGCTGCTATCGCATTTGGACATGGTTTTAATGTTCATTTTGGACAGATCAAAGCTCCTGCAAACATAGACGTCATCATGATCGCTCCAAAAGCCCCAGGACATACAGTTAGAAGCGAATTCGTAAGAGGTGGTGGCATACCTGATCTTATCGCTGTTGAGCAAAATGCAAGCGGAAAGGCAAAAGAGATCGCTCTAAGCTATGCTTGCGGTATAGGTGGCGGTAGAACCGGCATTATTGAGACAACATTTAAAGATGAAACTGAAACAGATTTGTTTGGTGAGCAAGCTGTACTTTGCGGCGGTCTTTGCGCACTAGTAAATGCTGGCTTTGATACTCTTGTAGAGGCTGGATATGAGCCTGAGATGGCGTATTTTGAATGCTTGCATGAGCTAAAACTAATCGTTGATTTGATGTATCAAGGTGGCATGGCTGATATGCGTTATTCTATCTCAAATACAGCTGAATACGGTGATTACGTAAGCGGTGTAAGAGTGGTTGGCGAAGAGAGCAGAAAAGCCATGAAAGAAGTTTTAAAAGAGATTCAAAATGGTAAATTTGCAAAAGACTTCATCCTAGAGAGAAAAGCAGGATATGTTAGAATGAACGCTGAACGCGGTATAGCTGAGAGAAGTTTGCTAAATCAAACTGGCAAAAAACTTCGTGCGATGATGCCTTGGATAACTAATGGCAAACTTATAGATCAAAATAAAAACTAAGCCTTGAGCGAAAAAAAGACTACAAAGAAGCGACCTACAAAAAAGAGTGTAGGTCGCTCTCACAATAAAACCTATCTTGGTATCGGCATTATCGCGGCTATTTTGATAATAGCACTTAGCGTAGCTCTTAGTATAAAAAATAATGGTGCAGAACAGATAAGTAAAGCAAATGAGCCAAAGATAGAGAAGCAAATTTCTAAAAAAGCTGAGCCAAAGGTTGCCAGTAAAGAGAAAAAACAAGAGTACGAAAAGAGAAAATACCCTCTAAAATTTGATGAAGATGAAAATTTAAGTAAAATTTTTACCGATCCTAAGCATAAAAGTGAGCTTGCTTTAAATTCAAAAGTTGAGCCAAAAGAGCAAAAAAAGATAGCTGAAGTAAAGAGTGAAGCCAAAAAAGAAGAGATAAAAAAAGAGCAAAACGATACTAAAAATTTGCTTGCAAGTTATAAAAATACAGAGCCTAGCGTAATAGAAAATGAACAAAAGATAGAGCCATTTTATAGCTCAAAAATCGAACAAAAAACTGAGTTAAAACCTCAAAATTTTGAAGCAAAAGTCGATCAAAATAAAAGCGCTGAAATAGAAAAAAAAGAGAAATTTAAAAGCGAGAACACAAAAGTCGAGCCAGCTAAAAAAGCTGAAAATTTAACTACCAAAAAGATAGAAAAAACAAAATACGAAGAAAAAAATATAAAAAAAGATAGCTTTGAAGCGGTACCTTTTACGCCAAATACCAGCATACAAGGACGTGCAAAGCTCGTCATCATAATAGACGATGTGGCGACATTTGAACATGCAAGTATGATAAAGTCACTTGGCCTAAAAATCACACCGTCTATTTTTCCAGCGACAAAGACTCATCCAGATACGCCAAATATCGCAAGAACATTTGAGTTTTATATGATACATCTTCCGATGCAAGCAAAGCACTTTGATAGCCCAGAGATAGGCACTCTCACGATCAACGAGAGTTTTGAGAGCATGCACGAAAAGATAAAAAAGATACGCAAAGACTTCCCGCGTGCAAAATATACAAACAACCACACAGGATCACGCTTTACAAGCGATTTTGATGCTATGGATAAGGCATATAGGGCGCTGATACAGCAGGGCTTTGTCTTTGTTGATAGCAAAACTATCGCTCAAACCGCTGTAGCAAGAGCTGCAAAAAAACATAATCAGCCATATATTTCAAGAGATATATTTTTAGACGACGATCCATCGGCTAGTGCTGTTAGGCGTGAGCTTGCGGCTGCTGTAAATTTGGCTAAAAAAAGAGGCTACGCGATCGCAATTGGACATCCAAAGAAAAATACGATTTCGGTTATAAAAGAGAGTAAAAATAATCTTTTAAAAGATGTTGATGTGGTTTATCTAAAAGATATTTTATGAGACTTGATTTTATCCCAGAGCCGTTAAAAAGACTAAAAAATCCACCAAAACAGCTAAATTTTATCGGAGATACTTCGATTTTATCCTTACCAAAGATCGCAGTTGTTGGCTCAAGAAAGGCAAGTGTTTATACAAAAGAGTGTGTTGCAGCACTTTGTACAGCACTAAAAAGTGCAAATATCTGCGTGGTAAGTGGTGGAGCAATCGGCGTTGATATTGCAGCTCATAAAGCTGCTATGCCACGAACGATTGGCATTTTTGCGAGCGGACTTGATACCATCTATCCAAGCCAAAATAAAGTGGCAATAAAAGAAATTTATGAAAAAGCCTTGGCTCTTAGTGAGTATGATGAAGGTGAGCCGCCACTTGCTTATAGATTTTTAGAGCGAAACCGCATAGTTGTGGGGCTTTGTGAAGCTCTAGTCGTCGCGCAAGCTGATCTTAAAAGTGGCTCTATGCAAAGTGCAAGGCTTGCAAACGAGCTTAAAATTCCAGTTTATGTACTGCCACAACGCATAGGTGAAAGCGATGGGACAAATTTTTTGCTTGCAAATAAAAAAGCCGAGCTTATCGATGGCTATCATAAATTTGCTTCACTTTTTGGCAAGATTAAAGAGCAAGAAAAAACTAGTGACGAGATTTTAGAATTTTGTAAAAATGGCGTAAGTCTTGATGAAGTTTTGGCAAAATTTGGCGATATCATCTATGAGTACGAGCTTGAAGGGCTAGTTGAAATTTCAAATCTAAGAGTAAAGAGCTTGCTATGAGAGAGAAATTTATGGCTATTGATGTTGGGTTAAAGCGAATAGGGCTTGCCTTTGGTTTTGGCGAGGTCGTGACGCCGCTTGAGCCAGTGCTTAGAAAAAATAGAAATCAAGCTGCAAGAGATGTGAGCCAAACGGTAAATGAATATGCCCCAGATACGCTGGTAGTGGGTGTGCCAATCGGCGGTAGTAGCGAAGATGAGATGAGAAGACGCATCGAGCATTTTGTCTCACTTCTTGATGTAAAGGCAAATATTGTCTATCAAGATGAGGCCTTTAGCAGCAGCGAAGCTAGTGAAATTTACACCAATACAAAGCGAGATGGTAGGCTAGATAGCATTTCAGCCACTATTATTTTAAAAAGATATCTTGGGATAAATTAAAAAGTAAAAATCGGTCTATTTTTCGAGCGAATTTTTAAAAGCTAGCTGAAAGCTATCTGTGCTAAAGGGTTGCTTTAATACTGTGACATGATTTGGCAGATCGTTAGCTGACTCATCGCTTTTACAAATGGCTACAATACGAAAATTTTTAATATTTTTAAACTCAAGTATATCTTCTAGCATCGCTTCATTTTTTAAAATTTTACTATCGATAAAAATAACAAATGGAGTAAAAATAGAATCTTTTATATGTCTCATTAGATTGCTAATGTCGTTTTTGCCGATAACTTTTAGACCTAAAAAATTTATCTGAGCACTAATGGTGTCAAACAAAGCATCGTCATCGCAAGCAACTAAGATATTTGTATTTGTTTGATTTTTGATATTTATTTGTCTTTGGATGGCTCTATCGCCTGTTAGTGCCGCGCTAAAAGATATTAAAAATTCTCCATCATTGTGAGAGATTATAGATTCGTTTGCTTTTTTTAGATAGTCATTTATCTTGCTGAGATAGTAGTGACTTGGCCTCATTACGCTATGGCTAGATTTTATCTTAATGTCAAAATGTACAGATTTGGGACTATAATTTTTAAGTTGAAAGAGAATGTAAATGTCTGCATATTCGGTAGAGTAAAGGAAAAATTTGCAAATATTTTCAAGTGTTTTTATGAGATTTGTGGCATCAAATTTTAAAAACCTTGGATAACTTGGATCGTAACTAAAAATGATGGAATTTTTAGTGTCTTGCGCATCTTGGTATATGGCGCTAAGAAAAATTTCCATTCTGTTTATGATATCGATAGGTTTATCTTTCATATTATCAACATCCCGTCGCCGTATGAGTAAAATCTATACTTTTCATCAACTGCCGTTTTATAAATCCTCATCGTCTCTTCAAGCCCTATAAAGCTGGTAACTAGCATTATTAGAGTTGATTTTGGTAGGTGAAAATTTGTAAGAAGGTAGTTTTGCCTGATAGGCTTATTATTTAGGTTTAAAAATAGCTTGCAAAAGCCGCTTGCTTGCTTGCTTCTTGCAAATTCTTCAACACATCTAGTAACCGTCGTGCCAACGCCAAGGATTGGTTTATTAGATTTTATAATCTCTTGAGCTTGCTCGCTTAGCTCGTAAAATTCTGAGTGCATTTTGTGGTCATTTATATTTTGGCACTCCACACCTTTAAATGTCCCAGCGCCAACGTGAAGCGTAATGTAGGCTACTTCATGCTTTGCTTTTATCTGCTCTAGCATCTGCTCGCTAAAGTGCAAGCTTGCAGTAGGGGCAGCTACTGCACCGCTATTTTTGGCAAATATGCTTTGATACCAGCTCTCGTCATCCTTTGTATCGGCTCTTTTAATGTATGGTGGAAGCGGGACGTGACCAATCTTTTCAAGCTCACTAAAAAGGTGAACATTATCAAGCAAAATGCCATTTTGCGTAAAATTTACCACTCTTGTGCCATCATCATTTAGCTCAAGCACATTTACTTTTAGATTATCAGGAAAATTTAAAACGCTACCAGCGCTTACTTTGCCTCTTATATAGACGCTAAATTTATTTTCGCCTATGGGCTGATTTAGCATCACTTCGCAAGCCCCACCGCTTTCTTTTTGTCCTAAAATGCGAGCTTTGATAACTTTTGTATTATTAAAAATAACTGCAGCATCATCTGGAATAAGGCTGGAGAGATCTTTAAATTTGTAGTGTTTTATCTCTTTTGTTTTTTTAAAATAGACAAGCAATCTTGCCTCTTCTTTTGGCAAAACTGGCTCTTTTGCGATGAGCTCTTCTGGCAAAAAATAATCATAACTTGAGACGTCGTTTATATTACTCATCGCTTGCTATGTCGCTGCCTTGTTCTTCTTTTTCGTCTTCATCGTCGCTCTTGTTAGCTCTTTTGGCGACGATTATTGAAATTCCATAAAGTCCAATGAGTGGTAGCGCCATTAAGACTTGACTTATCACATCAGGTGGTGTAACGATAGCTGCAAAGATAAAGATAATAACAACAGCGTATCTGAAGTAATCTTTTAGCATCTTGTCATCGACAAGTCCGATCTTTGCTAAGAAAAATGTAATGACTGGTAGCTCAAATGAAATTCCAAAGCCAATTAGTAGTTTTGCAAAAAAGCCAACATACTCGCCAATGCTTGGTAATGCCGTAAAGAGCTGGCCACCAAAATTTACCAAAAATGCAAAGCCAAGTGGGATGACCACGTAGTAACAAAATGCCGCCCCGCACGCAAACATAAATGAAGCTGAGATGACAAATGGGATCACATATTTTTTTTCATTGTCATAAAGTCCAGGGGCGACAAATAGCCAAAACTGCCAAAAAATGATAGGTAGCGCGATCACGACACCAGCAAAAAATGCAACTTTCATCGCAGTAAAAAATGGCTCTTGAATTTGAGTGAATATGATATTTGAGCCAGCTGGCAATACCTGTTTTAGCGGTTCGCTCATCCATGCAAGCAGTGGGTTCCAAAACGTAAAGCAGATGCCAAAACAGACAAAAACGCTTACTATGCTTATAAAAAGTCTCTTTCTAAGTTCGATTAAATGGGGTCTTAGCTCTTCAAACATTACGCCTCTTTTTTATCGTTTAAGATCGCATCTTTAACTAAATTTGTTGGATTTTGTATATTTTCTACCGTTTTTTTGGTGTCGCTTACGACATTTTGTATATCGTTCGTGATGTCATTTGCGCTTTTCTTGATCTCGTCAAGCTCTTCAAAAGTAAGCTTTTTGCGCACATTCTGCGTGCTTTTAGTTATGCTTTCTTTATATTTTTGAGCATCTTCTTTTAGCTCAGCTATCTTCATTTCTTGATCAAATGTTGATTTTGCGTCGTTTATGCCTTTTTTAAACATTTTTAGAAATTTTGCAATCTGAACCATCGCGCTTGGCAGCTTGTCAGGACCTAAAACTAACACTGCAATAATGGCGATAACTAAGATTTCAGAAAAACTCATTCCAAACATTTTTGCCTCTATTAAATTTTATTTAAGCTTTGTATTTTATCTTGACTTTGCTCAAAATTTTATAAATTTAGCCCTCGATAAAGAGTGCAATTTCGTCGCTTAATAAGAAATTTGGATTATAAAATTTACCGTTTTTAAGATCAAGTTTTTTATTTTCCACAAGCAAATTTGCTCTTTTTTTCTGAGCCTCACTTAAGCGTCCAGCCTCCACGCCAACTATGCTTCTAAGCCCTAGAAATATATGCTCTCTTACAAGCTCACTTTGGCTTAAAAATTCTTTTTCTCTGTAAGTTGGTTGCAAGATGTAGGCATCTATGCTATTTTTGGCGTAGTATCTAGTGTCATCCACTAAGCCCACGCTATAAGCGCCCACGCCAAGGTAGTTTTTGCCCTGCCAGTAGCCAAGATTGTGCTTGCAAATTTGCCCGAAATTTGAAATTTCATACTGCCCAAAGCCAGCAAGCCCAATTTGTTCTATCATAAATTTAGCCAAGCTATCGCTATCCTTTTTATAGCTTTTTTTGCCAGCAAATGGGGTGTTTTCTTCAAGTGTGAGCGAGTATGCGCTAAGGTGAGTGATATTAAGATCTTTTAAATTTGCCACTTCAGCTAAAAGGCGTTTTTTAGTATCAAATTTAGTGTCATAGATGAGGTCTAAATTTATGCTCTCAAAGCCAGCTGTCTGGGCATTTTCTACAGCTTTAAAAATTTGCTCCCTACTGTGAATGCGACCAAGAAATTTAAGCTTATCTTCAAAAAAACTTTGAGCACCAAAGCTTATGCGATTTGCCCCTAAATTTTTAACATGCTTTAGCCAGGCTAAATTTGCAGAATTTGGATTTGCTTCAAGTGTGATCTCAGTTGTTGGAGTGCAAAGAGGAGCTAAAATGCTAAAAATTTCATCATAAAGCTTAGCATTTACCGCGCTTGGTGTGCCGCCACCAAAAAAGATAGTAGAAATTTCTTTTACATTTTGGCTTTTTAGCTGAAAATTTAGATCAAGGCAAAGTGCCTTAAAATAGGCGCTAACCTTGTTAAATTCGTCGTCACTTGAGCCAAAAGCACAATAAGGACACTTGCTTTCACAAAATGGCACGTGGATATAAACTTGCAAATTTCTCTCTTTAAAATTTTGGCGATTATAAGAAATTTGGCATTTATAGCAGTTTAAAAGTAGCTTTTTGTCTTTAAGAGTTTGCTTGGCAAAAAGCCAAAATTTATCTTAAAAATTTTTGCAAAATGTGCAGTATTTGCATAACCTACGATATTTGCAGCTTCTTTTATGCTGATATCGTTTTGCTCTAAAAGAGTAAAAGCTAGCTTTAGGCGCTCTTTTGCTAAGAGCTGATAGATCGTATCTTTGAAAAATAGCTTAAAATTTTTCTTTAGCCAAAAGTCATTTGTGCCACAAAGATGAGCTAGCTCCTTGATACTTGGAGGATTTTGCATACGACTTAGCAAGATCATTTTAGCTTTTAAAAGAGTCTTTTCTTCATCTCTACTAAGTGAAATTTCGCTCTCTTTTTGTATTTTACTTTTATAAATAAGCTCTAAAATTTTTGACTCGGTAAAAATTTCCCTGATCGTGCCTTCATATAAATTTGTCGTCTCAAGTTCATTTAAAACGCAAATTTGAGCTAAATCTTTTTTGTATTTCAAAAGCTCAAATTTATCATCAAATCTAAGTCCAGCAAATATCTCAAGCTTATTTGCGTAGCTTTCGTCAAAAAGTAGTGTTTTTGTCTTATAAAATTTATTTTGATACTCAAAGACACCTTTAAAATCGTCATTAACAAGCCCAATGCAAAATTCATCTTTGTTTAAGATATACTCTTTTTTATCAAGCTTAAAGCAAAGATCGTTTTTATCCTCATTAAACATTAAAAATAGGTATTTTTTAGACTTATGACGATCTCTTTTTATCCTGCCATTACATAAAATTTCACTTTTTAGATAGCTGATACCACTGCTTTGCTTGAAAAACTCCACGCTTACTTGTTTTTCCTTTTGAGATATCTTTCTCGTTCCATATTTTTTGTCTAAATTTATCATTTTATCCCTCAAGCGTTAAATTTAATCCCTTTAGCGTTACGTATGATATTGATAACGATTATTTAATTTTAGTAAAATGTGCATTAAATTTTTATAAGGAGTTTTTGTGAAAAGTGCATTAAAATTTTCTATTTGCGCGGCAATTTTTATAAATTTACCGCTTTTTGCAAATGAAGATAAAGCTCTACCAGAAGTTAAAGTAGTGAGTGCGACAGGATTTGAACAAAATATCAAAGACGCACCAGCAACGCTTAGCGTTATAACTAAAGAGGCATTAGAAAAGAAAAATCACAAAGATATCGAGAGCATGACTAAAGATATCCCAAGTCTTTTTGGGACAAGTCCCGCAGCGGCAAATAGACGAGGAATTTCTATACGTGGATTCTCTCCAAGATTTACTAAAATTCTAGTAAATGGCATGCCAGTACCAGGCGATAACGCCTATAAAGGACTTAGAAGTGTTGGAGGCTCATATAGTTTCGTCCCACCAGCAAGTGCGATAAGCCGTATTGAAGTGATACGTGGACCTATGAGCTCGCTTTATGGAAGCGATGCACTAGGCGGAGTTATAAATATCATTACAGATGAGTTTAGTAATGAATTTGGTGCAAATCTTGGCTCAAGCTATAAATTTGCAAGAAATAAAAATATAAGTGGCGAGCTTTACAATAGCCTTTATTTGCACTCTGGACTAATTGATGATGTTTTAAGTGTTTCTGTTTATGGTAAAAATTTAAATAAATCAGAAGATAAAATTTCTTATGGAATCAGAGAGCAAAAGGATAGAAATTTTGGTGCAAAACTATTTTTTAAGCCAAATGAAAATAATGATCTTATACTTGAGCTTGCAAGAAGCGATGTGAAATATAAAAGAACTAAAGGCAAAACACTATCAACTGGTACTAACTCGGTTGCTAGCGAGAGAATAGAGGGAGATATGATAAATTTAAGCCACGAAGCAAGGCTTGATAATATCTTGCTTCAAAGCTATTTATCTTATGGCAAGCTAAAAGAGACAGCTCAACAAAATTTGACGTTAAAGACTCTAAATTTTGATACAAAAGGCTCATATTTTACCGATAATAATGCCTTTACATTAGGACTAAACGCTAAAAAAGAAAAGCTTGACGAAAAGGCTACCACAGCAGATGCGGCAAATGTAAAAAGGTATGATGTTTCGCTTTACGGCGAAGATGATTATCATCTTACAAAAGACTTTATCTTAAGTACTGGTATTCGTTATAACTACGATGAAAACTATGGATCGCACGTTTCACCAAGAATTTATGGCATCTATAGCTTAAACGACTTTTTCGCCTTAAAGGGTGGAGTTAGCACAGGTTATGCAACACCCGATATCAAGCAACGCACACAAGATCTTGCGTTGCCATTTGCTGGAGGACTTGGAGCACAGCTTGGTAGAAGCAGCCTTAAGCCAGAGACAAGCGTAAGTTATGAATTTGGTGGCGTTTATAATAATAATGAAGGTTTTGAAACGTCTTTAACTGGCTTTTACACAAGTTTTAAAGATATGTTAAGCTATAACCCTATCTGCTCAAGAGGCAGCGTTTGCAGACACAAAGGTAAAATTTATCCAAATGGTATTTGGGAGAGTATAAATATCGGCAAGGCTGAAATTTACGGAGTTGAGCTAACAAATGAGTGGCAGGTGACAAATGCTCTTAGACTAAATCAAAGCTATGTTTATACAAAATCAAAACAAAAAGATGGACCAGAAGCTGGTAAAACCTTAAACAACTATCCGCTTCATACATTTAAATTTGGAGCGAACTACGAGCTAAATAGATGGCTAAATTTCTGGTCACAGATAAATTACTATGGTAGAACTAAAAACTCTTTTAACTATGCTAATGATATGAGAGCTTACGTTATCGCAGATCTTGGCATAAACTACAATGTAACTAAAAATTTCAGCCTAAACCTAAGCGTTTATAATCTCTTTAACGAGTTTTTTACGACAAGATCAAACAGATATGATATCTTAATAGCCGATGGGCAAAAGATCGAACTTGGCTTTAATTTAAAGTTTTAAAATGTTTAAAATTTGGCGGAAATTTCACTTAATTTTAGCTCTTATCTTTGCTTTGCCACTTTTGATAATCTCAATTAGTGGAGCGATTATTTCGTATCACGATGAGATAATTGAAGCTTTTAGCAAAGATGAGATAGGCGCGGCAACTAATAAAAGTGCTTTAAAAATAGATGAAATTTTAAAGGTCTTTAGTAAGACTTGGCCAAATTTTAACCTTAGCTATATAAAGATAAAAGGCGAGGCAAATAGAGCTTATGTAGTAAGTGGCACAAGTGAGAATGGCGAGTTTAAGTCATTCTTCGTAGATCCCTATACGGGCGAGATAGTCTCTGAAAATAGTGTGGAAAAATTTATAGGGCTAGCCTTAAATTTACATAAAAATCTAGGACTAGCTCTATTTAAAAATGAAAATTTATCTAAATTCGTAAGTGAAATAGTGGCGATTTCAACGCTTGCACTACTTGTGATTTTAATAACCGGAGTGCTAATACATTTTTGGAGATTTAGAAGCAAATTTATTAGCGCTTTTAAGCTAAATCTAAAGGCAAAGAAATTTGCTTTTTTATATTCGTTGCATGGATTTTTAGGGCTTTATTTGGGATCCATTTTGCTTATTATCTGTGTTAGCGGTCTATACTTTTCTTATGAGAGCTTTGCTAAGGTTATAAATCAAATTTGTAGCGAAGAGAAGGTCTTTAAAAAGCCAAATTTTACTAGCAAAAATGGCTTTAGCCTAAATGATGAGCAAAAGGTAGAAAATCTTCAAAAAGCTTATGAAATTTTTACTTTAAAATTTGGAAATGAGTTTGACGCTTTAAATTTTATACTCAACAAGGACGGCGTAAAATTTATGATCTTTTACTTGCCAAAAGGTGCTAGTGAGAGCGATGGCGTTAGGCTTGCAGTCGATACGGCAAGTGGAGAAATTTTAAAAAACACCATGCCAAAATCTTTTGAAATTTATAAATTTATGCTTGATCTGCACGCTGGATATATATTTGGAGAGGCTGGAAAATTTATCTTTTTTATAGCTTCTTGCGGAGTTGGCATGCTACTTTTTAGCGGTTGTGTGATTTATTACAAACGGCGTAAAAAGTAGTTTTTATTTATCTATCTCTTAACTCTTTTTAGTTATTATCCCAAATAAAATTTTTGGAAAAATCATGCAAAAAAAATATAGACCAAACGTGGCAGCTGTTGTTTTGTCTAGCTTGTATCCATTTAAATGTGAAATTTTAGTCGCAAAAAGAGTGGATATGGACGATATCTGGCAGTTTCCTCAAGGTGGAATAGACGAAGGTGAGAGTCCAAAGCAGGCCTTAAAAAGGGAGCTTAAAGAAGAGATCGGAACTGATAGAATCGATATCTTAGAAGAGTATCCAGAGTGGCTAAGCTACGACTTTCCAGCAAATGCGGCAAAGAAATTTTATCCATTTGATGGACAGACACAAAAATATTTTTTGGTTAGACTTAAAAATGGTGCCAGCATAAATTTAAAGACAGAGCATCCAGAGTTTAGCGAGTATAAATTTGTAGATTTTGGTAGAAGTTTAGAGGGTATAAATCACTTTAAAAAGCCTATTTATGAAAAGGTTTTGAGTTATTTTAAAGAGAAAGGATATTTTTGATGTTGATCGTTCAAAAATTTGGCGGAACTAGCGTAGGAACACTTGAACGCATCGAAGCTGTGGCAAATAGAGTCATTGAGACAAAAAATAGCGGTGCAGACGTAGTTGTGGTAGTTTCTGCGATGAGCGGAGTTACAAATCAATTGGTTGAATATAGTGAGTATTTTTCAAAACATCCAGATGGCGTCGCCACTGATATGCTTTTAAGCTCTGGAGAGCAAGTAACGACCGCACTTTTAACGATCGCACTTAATGCAAAAGGCTATACATGTGTGGGTATGACAGGTGCGATGGCAGGCATAATTACTGATGATATTCATACAAAAGCAAGGATCGAAAGGATAGAGACTGCTAGGCTAAAAGCCGAGCTAAAAGCTGGCAAAATCGTAGTTGTGGCTGGCTTTCAAGGTATAGATGAAAAAGGTAATATCACAACCCTTGGTAGAGGCGGCAGTGATCTTAGCGCAGTTGCATTAGCAGGGGCGCTTGATGCTGATCTATGCGAAATTTTTACCGATGTTGATGGCGTTTATACGACTGATCCAAGGATAGAAAAAAAGGCAAAAAAACTTGAGAAAATAAGCTATGATGAGATGCTTGAGCTAGCTTCTGCTGGAGCAAAGGTACTACAAAATCGCTCAGTCGAGCTAGCAAAAAAACTAAATGTAAAACTCATTACAAGAAGTAGCTTTAATCACAACGAAGGTACATTAATAGCAAAGGAAGATGACAATATGGAAGCAGTTTTAGTAAGCGGAATAGCACTAGATAAAAATCAAGCAAGAGTAACATTAAGAGGCGTAGTTGATAAGCCTGGCATCGCAGCAGAAATTTTTACAGCTTTAGCTCATGAAAACATAAACGTAGATATGATAATCCAAAACGTAGGACATGACGGCACTACAAATTTAGGCTTTACAGTGCCACAAAATGAGCTTGAACTAGCAAAAGAGACTATGCAAAAGCTCTCAGCTGCAAAACATATAGAATTTGATGATGCGATTGTGAAAGTTTCAGTTATTGGCGTCGGCATGAAGAGCCATAGCGGCGTAGCATGTTTGGCATTTGAAACGCTTGCAAAAGAGGGCATAAATATCCAAATGATCTCAACAAGCGAGATAAAAATTTCAATGATCGTTGATCAAAAATATGGTGAGCTAGCAGTTCGCGTACTTCACGATGCTTATAAGCTAGATAAATAATGCAAGATTTTATTCAGTGGACGTTAAAGGCTATTAGGGACGAAGGCCCTTTGATGAGCTGGATGGAGGAAAGGCGTGTCGAATGGACGCCTTTGCTCGCATCTAGGCTTAAATTTTTACTTGAAGGAAGGGCTTTTATAACTATAAGTGATGAAGAGCGAAGATGGTTTGAAATTTATCTTTTAAAAAAGATGAATCATTCAAAAAGCATAAGGCCATTTTTGCCATTTTTTAGCCTAAGATCGCTTTATCCATCGCTTGATGAGATAGAGACAAATGAACAAAAGCAGCTTCTAAAAGATATGCTAAGTCTTGCTTTTCCAAATGGTTACTTGTTTTTTTATATCGGAAAGAGCCTTGATAGATATGCGAATTTAGCCAAAAGTGATGAGGATAGTTATATGTGGCTATTTGACGAGCAGGCACAAAATAGCTTTACTCTTAGCTCGATCGATGAAAATTTAGACGTTAAACTAATAAGCCTTTGCAAAATTTTTGATAAAAGCATCGATGCGGCGCTCTTTGCAAAGGTGATACTCTAAATGCTTAATAAAATCGTCATTACAAGCGATTTTGAAAGTTTAAAAGCCAAGCTTGAAAGCGAGTTTGGCATAAATAATTTAAGATTTTTTATAAGCGATGATTTTTTGCTAGAAAACGCAAAAGAGGTCATTGCAGAAGCTTACATTGCTGAAAAAGATGAAAAAATTTTAGTAATAAATGCTAATTCTTTTAGGACAGAGGCTCAAAATGCACTTTTAAAGATCATTGAAGAGCCTCCAAGAAATATCAAATTTATAATAGCAACGCAGAGTAAAAATTTACTTTTGCCAACGATTAGATCAAGAATGCTCATAGAAAATAATCTCACAAAAAAGCCAAAAATAACCCTTGATCTAAATTTAAAATCACTTAGCCTAAAAGAGCTAACAAGCTTTATCGATCAAAAGATCGTAGACGAACAAGCACAGAAATTTGGCAAAAACGAGCTAAAAGAGCTTGTTGGTATTATCGTGACAAAGGCGGTTGATAGTGGGTATAAATTTAGCGGCGATGAGATGGATTATTTTTTCTCGCTTATCAAGCTTGCGGATCTAAATGCCAAGTCTCATGCCGTGCTAACGCCGCTACTGCTTACTATATTTCAAAAAGGACGACGTTGAAATTTTATAAGATAAATAATAAAAGTGACTTTGATGAAATTTGTAAAGCCATCTCGCCAAGTCCTGCTGGTGCGAAGCTTATGCGTGAAAAGAGCGAGATAAATTTTATTTACATAGATGAGATAAAAACCCCAGCGGCAAATATATTAAAGCAAGATGCATTAAGTGTTGGGGCTGAGCTTGTGACGCATAAAGATACGATTTTGGGCCGTGAGAGTCTAAATAAAGCATTGCTAATGGCTACAAATGCACAGCTTAGGCAGCTAGCTAAAAAAGAGAAGTTGCAAGACTTTGGACTTAAAAATTTAGCAGTCTTTTTAGAGACAAAATTTATAAAGCCAACAAAGCCTCTTATAATGGGTGTTGCAAATATAAACACAGATAGCTTTAATGAGCAAAGTCGCATAAATACTCAAAATGGTATTGCTAAGATTGAGCAGATGATAGATTCAGGAGCTAGCTATATCGATCTTGGTGGCGTTAGCTCAAGGCCAGGGAGCCAGTACTGCGGCCGTGAAGAGGAATTTAGGCGCATAAAAGATATCGTGGAGGAAATTTACAAGCTAAATTTACATGAAAAGGCAAAATTTAGTCTTGATAGCTTTGATCCATATTGTCTTGAATTTGCTCTAAATCACGGCTTTAAAATGATAAATGACATCACGGCAAATGTCTCACTTGCCACGCTTGCGGCGCGATACGACGCTGAGTTTTGCATGATGCACATGCAAGGTGATCCTGCAACTATGCAGGTAGCACCAAAATATAATGACCTAATCGGCGAGATAGCAGACTTTTTTGAGCAAAAGATAGCCCTAGTAAAGGAGCTTGGCGCCAAAAAGCTAGTGCTTGACGTTGGCATCGGCTTTGGCAAGACGGCTGAACAAAATTTATTGCTTATTAAACATTTGGAGCATTTTTTAAAATTTGACTGCCCACTACTAGTTGGTGCTAGCCGCAAATCAGTCATAAATCACTACTACCCAAGCGAGGTCAAAGAGCGCTTACCAGGCTCGCTTTACCTACACTTAAAGGCCTTCGAAAACGGCGCGCAGATCATTAGGACGCACGATGTGGCCGAGCACAAGCAGCTTTTTGATATGCACGAGGCAATGAGTCAAGCCACGCTTTGGTAGGACGAGGCTAAATTTTGATAAAAGAGGCCGGATGAGAAATTTACTTCCGCCACCTTGGATCAAATTTCCAAGTATGGATCCATTTTCCATCGGCTGGAGGATGAGCGCTGGCGAGGATTATAAGTTTAAATTTAATAACTGGCTAAAAGCACTCAGCCAAGATGAGCGTAGCGAGTACAGGCGCCTTTTTGCTGAGCCCGCGATCTGGCGTGGGTACTGGGATGAGAGGCTTGGAAGCGACGAAAGTGCGCTTTTTATCAACGATGAATTTGTTATCGACCTTTGGGATCGCGAGCCAAGATATGATCTAGCGTGGCTAAAAAAGCGCTACAACGCTGGAAAATCGGATAAATTTCTTCTATTTTGGGGTCATCAAAAGAGTGCAGACATAAGTGCAAGCTGCCTTAGTCAGTGGTACGCCTCTAGCTTTTGGCAAGATGAAACTAGATACCTTTGCGCTGAGCAATATATGATGGCTAAAAAGGCTGAGTGTTTTCGCGATAAAGAGGCTTTGGAGCAAATTTTATCCGCCAAAGATCCAGTGCAAATGAAGGCGCTTGGCAGGCAGGTGCGTGGCTTTGACGCTAAGATCTGGGACGAGGTCAAATTTAACGTCGTGCTAAATGCGAGCTATTTAAAATTTAGCCAAAATGCCCCTTTGCGAGACTTTTTGCTATCAACTGGGAGTAGAGTTTTAGTTGAGGCAAGCCCAGTTGATAAAATTTGGGGCATAGGCTTTGGCGCAAGCGATGAAAATGCGCAAAATCCTATGAAGTGGTGTGGGCAAAATTTGCTTGGCTTTGCGCTGATGAGGGCTAGAGACGAGATAGCAAAGGTCTATAAAAACGTCCATTTGTGCGATAAAAATGAGCTAAATTTGGATCATTTATAAAGTATGTTTAAGATAAAATGCAGTGTAAATTTGGAGAAAAAATGACAAAACAAGAGTATGAAAAAGCGGTAGATACGCTAAATGCGTGGGCTAAGGCCTACTACGACGAGGACGAGCCACTTGCAAGCGACGAGGAGTATGATGCGCTATATCACGCGGTTTTGGCCTTCGAGCAGGCAAATCCTAGTGAAATTTCGCTATTTTCGCCGACTAAGCGAGTGGGCGGAGGCGTAAAAGAGGGCTTTAGCAAGGCAAGCCACATAAAGCGCATGTGGAGCATGGAGGATATCTTTAGTCTTGACGAGCTTGATGCGTGGCTAAAGCGTGGCGAGAAAGAGAATTTGATCTTTGTTGCTGAGCCAAAATTTGACGGAGCAAGCCTAAATTTACTCTATGAAAATGGTGTTTTAGTTAGGGCGATAACCAGAGGCGACGGCGTTACAGGCGAGGACGTGACGCAAAATGCAAGGACTATTAGCTCGGTGCCAAAGAGCATTAGCTACAAAGGGCTCATTGAAATCCGGGGCGAGGTCGTCATAAGAAAAGATGACTTTGAGCTACTAAATATAGAGCGCGCAAAAGAGGGCGAGGCGCTACTTTCAAACCCTAGAAATGCAGCTGCGGGAAGTCTTAGGCAGCTTGATAGCGCAGTGACCGCTAAAAGAAAGCTACTTTTCATACCTTGGGGCGTTGGCGAGCAGAGCCTTGGGCTAAAAGATCACAGCGAGGTGATGAAATTTGTGCGTGATCTTGGCTTTGAGAGAGATGATTTTTTCAAAATTTTAAAAAAAGATGAGCTTGAGACTGCCTATAACGAGCTACTAGCCAGCCGCGAGGCAAAGAGCGTGATGATGGATGGCATGGTGATACGTGTAAATGACCTTGCGCGCTGTGAGCAGCTAGGATATACGGTCAAATTTCCAAAATTTATGGTGGCGTTTAAATTTCCAGCCATTGAGAAGGTCACAAGGCTAAGAGATGTCGCACTTCAAGTTGGCAGAAGCGGCGTGGTGACGCCTGTTGGCGTGCTTGATGAGGTAAATATAGATGGTGCTAATGTAAAATCCGCCACCCTTCACAACTTTGATGAGATCGAGCGCCTTGGCGTCATGAAAAACGACTACATCGGTATCATCCGCTCAGGAGATGTGATACCAAAGATCACAAAGGTTTTTAAAGATAGACGAGATGGCAGCGAGCAAGCGATTGAGAGGCCTAAATTTTGCCCAGTTTGTGGCTCGCACCTGCTTGATGAAGGGGTCTTTGTAAAGTGCCAAAATTTAAGCTGCAGGGCAAGAGTGGTGGGCTCGATAATCCACTACGCATCAAAAAAATGCCTAAATATCGATGGCCTTGGCGATGCGATCGTAAATTTGCTATTTGACAAGGGGTTGATTGCTTGTATTAAGGACATTTACAGCCTTAAATTTGATGATCTCATGGCGCTTGAGGGCTTTAAAGAGAAAAAGGTAAATAACCTTTTAAATGCGATCGAAGCTAGCAAAGGTGCGGAGCTATCGCGCTTTATCACAGGCCTTGGCTGCGAGCACATCGGCGAAGTGGCGGCAAAGAAGCTTGCGAGTAGCTTTGGACTGGGCTGGCTTGATGCTAGCTTTGATGAGCTTGTCTCGCTTGAGGGCTTTGGCGCGGAGATGGCAAATAGTTTAACCGACTTTGCTGAGGTAAATAGGGACGAAATTTTAGCTCTTAGCCAGATCGTGCAGCCAAGCGTGACGCAGACGCAGAGCATCTCAAATGCGCTAAGTGGCAAGACGGTCGTTATAACTGGCACGCTAAGTCGCCCAAGAGATGAGATAAAGGCGGAGCTTGAGAGTTTTGGTGCAAAGGTTTCTGGCTCAGTTTCTAAAAAAACGGACTTCGTCTTAGCTGGCGAGGAGGCTGGCAGCAAGCTAGATAAAGCAAATGAGCTAGGTGTGCTGGTGATCGACGAGAGCGAATATGAGAGGCTAAAACTTGAGGCTTGATAACTACGTCGCAAGCGTTTTAAATATAAGTAGAAACAAGGCGAGCGAGCTGATAAAGGGCGGCAAGGTGCTAGCAAACGGCGAAATTTGCACCAAGGTTTCAAGCGAGGTTGGCGAGGCTAAAATTTCGCTGCTTGAAGAAATTTATGTTGGGCGAGGAGCTTTGAAGCTAAAGAGCTTTTTGGAGACGGTGAAATTTGATCTAACTGGCAAAAATGCGCTTGATATAGGCAGCTCAACTGGTGGCTTTATGCAAATTTTGCTTGAGCGTTGCGTAAAAAGCGTGACTGGTGTGGATGTGGGCACTGATCAGCTAGACGCTAGCCTAAGAAGCGATGAGCGAGTAAAAATTTATGAAAAAACTGACGTCAGGGAGTTTGCTAAAACGCACAAAAATGAATTTAACCTCATAACCTGCGACGTGAGCTTTATCTCTTTGGCTGAAATTTTACCAGCTATTTGCGAGCTTGCAAGCGAGAATTCGCTCATTATCACGCTTTTTAAGCCACAATTTGAAGTGGGTGTTGGCGTAAAACGAAATAAAAAAGGCGTCGTCACTGATATGAAAGCTATAAATTTAGCGATGAAGAGGTTTGAAGTGATGGCTAATGGCTTAGAATTTAAAATGATAGCTTGCAAAGAGTGCGAAGTAAAAGGGAAAGAGGGAAATGCCGAATTTTTCTACGCTTTTAACAAAAGATAATATCACTGCCGTTGCGATCGGGCATTTTGACGGCGTGCATAGAGGACACAAACAGCTTTTAAAGCAGCTAGGCGAGTTTGGCGGACTTGTCGTGATCGATAAGAATAAAGCCAACATCACACCAAAGCTAAAGCGAGCCGAGTACTCAAACTATCCTTGCTTTTTGTACGATTTTGAGAGTATAAAAGGGCTTAGTGGTGAGGAATTTATCGCGATGCTAAAACATGATTTTAAAAATTTAAAAAAGATCGTTGTTGGGTTTGATTTTAGATTTGGCAGAAATAGAGCGTGGGATAAGCACGATTTGAAAAGAATTTTTGATGGTGAGGTGGTCGTCGTTGATGAGGTTTGTTATGACGGCATGGGCGTGCATAGCTCATCCATTAGGGAGCTGATACGCCAAGGCAATATCGAAGAGGCAAACAGGCTAATAGGCAGGGAGTACTCGGTCGAGGGCAACGTGATAAAAGGGCAGGGCATCGGTGCAAAGGAGCTAGTTGCAACGCTAAATTTGGATGTAAAAAACTATTTATTGCCTAAAGACGGCGTGTACGCCACAAGAACGAGAATGGGCTCATATACCTATGGCTCGGTCACTTTTATAGGAAATAGACTTAGTACGGATGGAAATTTTAGCGTCGAGACACACATCTTAGACGAGGTCGCGCCAAAAGTAGCGAAGCATGTCGCAGTTTGTTTTATAAAACGCTTGCGAGATAATAAAAAATTTGACACACTTGAAGAGCTAAAAGAACAGATCAAATGCGATATAAACGCAGCTAGAGCTTGTGTTGGCGTGTGCGATCTTTTTGGCAACGAGACAATGAGATACTTTGACGGATACGGAGCTGGTATATGAGAGATGAAATTTTTAAAGAGCCTATAAGCAAGCAGTTTGAGTTTGATGACTTTGTGGCGAGCGTTTTTGATGATATGATCTCGCGCTCGGTGCCGTTTTACGATGTGAGCTCAAATCTAAACGCAAAGCTACTTGCTAAAATTTTGCCAAAAGATGCAAGTGTATGCGACCTTGGCTGCTCTACGGCAAATAGCCTGCTTTTGCTAAACAACCTTAGAAACGACCTCGTGCTAAGCGGCGTGGATAACTCTGAGGCGATGCTAACAAATGCCAAAAATAAGGCAAAAGCTTATGGAGCAAAGATAAAATTTTTGCTTGATGATATTTTAAAGTGTGAGTTAGTGGGCTTTGACGCAGTTTTAGCAAACTATACTTTGCAGTTTATCAGACCGCCAAAAAGGGCTGATCTAGTGCAAAAAATTTATAACGGACTAAATGAAAATGGAGTTTTTTTGTTTAGTGAAAAGATCATCTTTGAAGATAAAAAGCTTACTAAAAGTGTCATAGAAATTTACGAGGACTACAAGCAAGCACAAGGCTACTCACGCTACGAGATCGCTCAAAAAAGAGAGGCACTTGAAAATGTGCTGGTGCCATACACTGAAGAAGAAAATAGAAGCTTAGCCCTAAATGCTGGCTTTAAGCGAGTCGAGAGCATATTTAAGTGGGGAAATTTTATGAGTTTTTTGGCGTTTAAATAAATTTTTTATTTAAAAAGTGGCTATTTTTATTTTTATTATATAAGGAGTGCTTTATGAGTAAGCAGTTGGATAGCATTGAAGAAATCATAAAAGAAGCGAGTGAAAATTTTGGTAAAGAATTTTTAGAACACTATCTGTCTAGTAGCTTTGGCTCTATGAGTAAAAGTGAAATCGAAATTCTTATATTTCATCTGCTTTTTAGTGATTTTAAAGGGTTGTCAAATTATAAAATATCAAATTTATTAAAAATAAGTGAAACAAAGGTAAAGAGTTTAACCTTAAATGCACATTTAAGATACTCAAAACAAAGTGGTGATGAGATAGTTAGAGAAACGCTTGCGGATATTGCTAAAAAATTTAGCACAATCTACGATGAGCAAAATGGTGAAGTTAAAATTCATATACAAAGTAGTGTTCAAAAGCGTGAAATGATAAATGCAATAAATAATCTTGGCTCATTTGCTGATTATGGTTTAAATAATGAAATTCTAAAAATTAGGATAAATACTTTATTTTCTTTATTTGAAAAATTTTTAGATAAAGAGAAATTTAAAGAGACCGTTCAGACTTATCTAGAAGATAAAAAACTAAATGAAAAACAGTTTTTTGATGCACTTAATAATCGCCAGAAGCTTATAGAAGTAATTAAAAAATCCAATATAAAAATAAGTGATATTTTTGGGCTTATAGTATCGAAACTTTTATAAGTTATATAAAATTCAATTTAAAATAAATTTAGCGGGAGTTACCCGCTAAATTTACTCATTTATCGCTGCATTTCCGTGGTGGTGGAAGTCATCGTAGATGATCTTTGAAGTTTGGAATTTTATGCGTTTTAGCTCGCGAACTCGTAAAAATTCTTCTTCATCGATCTTTTTGATCTGAATAGCTGCTTTAAATGTCGGAGTCTTACTGATGTAGTCCCAACCGCTGCTTGTTAGCTCATTGCAAGAGCTCTCCCAGTAGTGGAAAGTCATCTGGATGATGCCATCAGGCACGATATCTGTTACTTCAGCTTTTACGACGATGTAGCCGTATCTACTCCATGCTTTGATGAAGTCGCCTTGTTTTAAGCCATATCTTGCTGCAAGTGCCGGATTCATCTCGGCGATAGGTCCGATGCTATCTCCGCCTTCTTCAATCGCTCGTGAGCGTCTTGTCATAGTGCCAACGGTGTATTGATAGACCTTTCTAGTGGTTAGAAGCTGTATCGGATACTCATCATCAGTCTTTTCATCGACTGAGCCAGCCATGATAGGATACTCAGGCGACATATTCATCTTCTTAGCAAACTCAAGTTTTGCACTCTCGATCTTATTGGCTTTATCCACAAAGAGGCATGGCACAAAACGACCTTTGCCATCAGGTGTAAAGAATTTCTTATCAAGATAGAGGCTCTGACCGCCCATATCATCTTCGTTTGGACATGGCCAGTGAAGTCCGTGATATTTTTTGATACGATAATAACTCATACCGCCATATCGTCTTGGGTCGCATTTTCTAACTTCTTCCCAAATTTCTTCTGGTGAGTTGAAGTTAAAGCCCTCAGTTGCTCCTAAACGGCGTGCGATCTCGCAAACGATCCACCAGTCTTGTCTAGCATCTCCTGGAGGTGTGATGACTGCTTCGTTGTGCTGTACGCGGCGCTCTGCGTTTGTATAAAGTCCTTCTTTCTCGCTACTTGCAACGCCTGGAAGTATGACGTCAGCTTTTAGTGAAGTCTCGGTTAAGAATAGATCTTGCACGACGTAGAAATCAACATGAGCGATACCTTTTAAGAAGTGGTTTGTATTTGGCTCAGAGATGACTGGATTTTCGCCGATAGTCCAGAAAAAATGCACTTTGCCATCAAGTATCGCATCAGGTACTTCGGTTTTGTGAACGCCTATTTTTGAGTTCAAAAATCCAGGTTCTAGGTGCCACATTTTTTCAAACCAAGCTCTTTGCTCTGGATCAGTTACTGAGCCAAGATTTGGGAAAATATTTGGTAAAACACCCATATCGCAGCATCCTTGAACATTCTCTTGGCCTCTTAGTGGTAAGTCTCCTGTGCCAAGCTCGCAGATGTTGCCAGTAATCAAGAATAAATTTGATACATCGCAAACTCCGCCAACGCCGTGGTTAAAGTGAGTTACGCCCATACCGTGAGTGATGACAGCTGGCTTTGTGGTAGCGTACATTCTAGCAGCTGCTCTAATATCCTCTGGATTTAGCCTTGTGTATTTAGCCACGACCTCTGGAGCATAGTCTTTTACGGCTTCTTTGACGTACTCGATGCCTATTGTGTGATCTCTTACAAATTCTTCATTTACAAGGCCTTCTTCGATGATAGTATAAAGAAGTGCGTTGATAACTGGGATATTGTGCTCTGGCTCAAGCTGTAAGTGAATGTCGGCTCTGCTTGCAAACTCAGTCTTGATAGGGTCAATGACGATTAATTTCGCACCACGGTTTAGCGCTCTTTGGATGTGCATAGCTGCGATTGGGTGACCATTTTCTGGGTTTGAGCCTATCATTAATATACAGTTACTATAAGTGCCAATCTCTGTAAAGCTATTTGTGGCAGCTCCGTTTCCGATTGTTTTAGCAAGTCCTGCTACTGTCGGAGCGTGTCAAATTCTAGCACAGTGATCGACGTTGTTTGTGCCAATTACTGCACGCATTAGTTTTTGAGCAACGTAGTTGTCCTCAAGTGTACAACGTGCTGAGAAATTTCCAGCTAATGCGTCTGGGCCATATTTTGCTTTGGTTTCTTTCATTTTCTCTACGACAAGATCAAGCGCCTCGTCCCAGCTGGCTTCCTCAAAATCACCATCCTTTGAAAATACGCCATTTTTCTTTCTAATTAGTGGTTTTGTGAGTCTATCTGGACTTGCAACGTAATCCCAGCCATAAAAGCCTTTTAAGCATAAATTTCCTTGATTGACTGGATTGTCTTCGACACCAGTGGCGGCACGAACGACATTGTTTTCCACATGCAAGGTTACTTGACAGCCTGTCCCGCAATAAGGACAGATGACTTTGCCTTCTTTCATCATTTTCTCCTTTACTATGCAATATTTGCATATTTCTATATGGGTAATATTACTAGCCAAATTCTTAATCTTTAATAAAAATTCTTTATCTATAAAAATAAATTTTTAACTTAAGTTAAAATTAATTTAATTCTATTAAAGTCAATTATTTAGGGATTTTAAAATTTATTTAAAATTGATAAATTTATTATAAAAGAAATAAAGATATAGAGATTTAGCTTTTTATATAAAATGAAGAAATTAATTTTAATTTTACCTTATTTAAAAAGATTAGTCGTATTGTGAGTAGATAAATTAATACTAAAGATGGAAAATTTTAAAATAGACTATAAATTTTGAACAAAAGAAATGCATAAATGAAATATTAGTAAGGAGAGCAGATCGCTCTCCGATGGATTATTTATCTCTTAAGCCAAGCTCAGAGATTAGTTTTGAATATGTAGTGTAGTCTTTGTTTTTAAGATACTTTAAAAGTCTTTTTCTTTGACCAACTAGTTTCAAAAGACCTAAGCGTGATGAAAAGTCTTTTTTGAAAATTTTAAGGTGTTCTGTAAGTTCAGTTATTCTAGCTGTTAAAAGAGCTATTTGAACCTCTGGAGAGCCTGTATCTCCCTCTTTTCTAGCGAATTTCGCAACTATTTGAGCTTTTTTAGCCGAATCCAAAGCCATAATGACCTCCTGATTGGTGAATTTTGGAAGAGCGATTATAGCATTTAAAACATAAAGTTAGATAAAACTACGCTTTTTAAAAATTAATGAAAAATGCAGTAAAAATTTAATAAAATTAGGGCTATTTAAAGACTTAAGGAAGATAAATGCTTTTTACAAAGGCAAGCGAATACGCTCTACTTTCACTTATTTTAATATCTCAAAAATCATCTCCAGTTGATGTTGATACGATCTCAAATGAACTTAAAATTTCAAAAAGCTTTTTAGCTAAAATTTTACAAAATCTTGCAAAAGATGGAATTTTAAAGTCGTTTAAAGGGGCAAATGGCGGTTTCGCGCTAAATAACGAACCTGAAAATTTAAGCATAAAAAAGATAATAGAGTGCGCTGAAAAACGTGAACTTAACGTCTTTGAGTGCTCATCTTCTGCGGATGGCTGCCCGTCAAATAAAGCCTCAAGCTGTCAAATTTGGTCGATGTTTAGCGGCCTTCAAAGCAAGATCGACGAGATGCTTGATGCGATAAAACTAAGTGATATCGTTAAGAAGTAAAGTTGGCAAAGCAAAAAAATAATATCTTAACTCTTGTTGCGCCGTTTCTTGCGCCAATTGTTAAGTTTAAAAGTCTTAGCATCGTTGGTATCATTGTTGCCATCCTTGCTATCATTATCGTACCGCTTCCGAGCGCGGTACTTGACTTTTTTCTGGCACTTTCTATTTCTATTTCTGTGCTTATAATCTTAATTTCGATTTATGTGCCAAAACCAACCGATCTTAGTACATTTCCGACACTGATCCTTATCGTTACGCTTTTTCGCCTCTCGCTAAATATCGCAACCACGCGTATGATCTTAAGCGAAGGTCACAATGGCCCAGAAGCGGTCAGTGAGATCATCTCAAGCTTTGGAAATTTCGTCGTTGGTGGCAACTTTGTCATCGGCACCATCGTCTTTTGTATCTTGGTTCTCATAAATTTTATGGTCGTAACAAAGGGCTCAACCCGTGTGAGTGAGGTGCAAGCACGTTTTACACTTGATGCGATGCCAGGTAAGCAAATGGCGATAGATGCGGACTTAAACGCAGGTTTGATTGATGAAAAGACAGCGCGCGAAAGACGTCAAGCCATCATCGGTGAGGCAAATTTCTACGGCGCGATGGATGGTTCGTCTAAATTTATAAAAGGTGACGCCGTCGCTGGCATCATCATAACTATCATCAACATTATCGGCGGCTTTGCTATCGGCTCGTTTCAGCACGGCCTTGATATGGCGACATCGGCTCAGTACTATACGATCCTAACTATCGGTGATGGCCTTGTGAGCCAGATCCCAGGACTTATCACTTCAACAGCAACTGCCATCATCATCACAAGGGCTAGCAAGGATGATGAGGACTTTGCAGAAGGTACGTTAAATCAGCTATTAGGGGATTATAAAACCTTACTGATAGTGGGCTTCATACTATTTATGTTTGCCCTTGTTCCTGGCCTACCAACTCTATCTCTTGGCTTTATTGCAGTGCTATTTTTGGGACTTGGCTACATCATCAAACAGACCAAAGATGGCGGTCTAAATTTAAGCCTTGCGTCAAAAGACAAAACAGCTTCTAAAAAAGCTGGAGCCGCTACGCAAGGTGGAGCAGGGGCAGCTGCTAGTGGTGCCACTACTAAGGTGCCAAAGAAGAGCGACGAAGAGATCGCAAGAGAAGAAGAGACTAAGATAAACGACATCTTAAAGCTTGAAATTTTAGAGCTCGACCTAGGATATGGTCTGCTAAAGCTAGCTGATGTGGATCTCATTGAGAGGATTCGTGCTATGAGGCGAAATATTGCTTCAAGTCTTGGCTTTTTGATGCCAAAGATAAGGATCCGCGACAACCTTCAATTACCGCCAAACGAATACCGCTTTAAGCTAAAAGGCATCGTGATCGGTCAGGGTGAAATTTATGCTGATAAATTTCTAGCGATGGATAGTGGCTTAGTGAGCGAGGATATTGAAGGAATTCCGACAAAAGAGCCAGCTTTTGGGCTAGACGCACTCTGGATCGATGCAAGCGTCAAAGAGGACGCCATACTTAGCGGCTACACGATAGTTGATCCTGCAAGCGTCATCTCAACGCACATGAGTGAGCTTATCAAGCAAAACGCAGCCGAGCTTCTAACTCGCCAAGAGACGCAAAATTTATTAGACAAACTAAAGATCGACTATCCAGTTGTGGTCGAGGATACGCTAAGGATTGCGCCTATAAATTTGATCCAAAAGGTTTTAAAAGCGCTGCTTAAAGACAATATCCCGATCAAAGATCTGCTTAGTATACTTGAATCAATTAGCGACATAGCCGAGGTTAGTAAAAACCTAGATATGATCATCGAGCACGTACGTGCAGCACTCTCACGTGTCATCACCTCGCTTTACGTCGATGAGAAAGGTCAGCTAAATTTTTACATTTTAGATAGTGCTGCGCAGCAAAAGCTTATGGATGCGGTGCAGTATAAAGACGGCGCGTATCACCTGATGATAAATGTGGCTCAAACTTCATCGATCGTTCAGGCTCTAAGGCATGAAAAAGAGAAACGGCCGATGAGTCAGCACGGCGAAATGGTGCTTTGTGTGGAGCCAAGTCTAAGAAAATTTATAGCAAATATCTGCGCAAATTTTGCCATCGACATCGTGGTGCTAAGTTTTGCTGAGATCTCGGCAAATACGCCATTTGAAACGGTTGGCGTCATAGAAATAGAAAATTTATAAAGGAAAACTATGAAAATCTATCACCTCTCACACACCGATCTTGACGGATACGGCGCGCAATACATAACAAATTTTTACTTCAAAGATGTGAAATTTCTAAACTCAAACTACGGCAGAGAGATAGATGATAAATTTGCTCAAATTCTATCTGAGATAGATGTCTCGAATGACGATAAAAACATCATCTTGATCACTGATCTAAATTTAAGCCTAGCTCAGTGTGAGAGCTTTGAGGAGATGATAGATGGTAAAAATATTAAGTTATTTTTGCTAGATCATCACCAAAGTGGTGCCGAGTGCGCGAGCGCTTACTCATGGTATTTTTTGGATAGTTCAAGGTGCGCTACAAAGATTACTTACGACTTTTTTGCAGGCATTTTTGGTAAAAACAAAGAGCTTGGAATTTTTAGTGACGTCGTAAATGCCGTGGATATCTGGCTAAAAGATGATAAAAATTTCGAGATGGGCAAGGTCTGCTTGGGACTTGTGGCAAATGCTAAAGAGATAAATAAGGTGATGTTTGAATCTGAAAACAACCTTTATATGGATCATCTATTAAAAGAAGCTAGCAAATTTTTTAACGAAAAAAACGACTATATCGGGCTTGATATGCAGGTACATGCTATTAAAAAGTCATTTTTCAAAGAGGATAAAGACGATACGCTAAGCAATCTAATCTCAAACTACGTCGTAAAAAAACTTAGTGAAAATAAAGAGAAATTTAGCATCACTTATAAAGATCATAAAGGAATTTTAACCTACAATATCGGCAACGTTTCAGTTATTGGCAACGACTTTTTGGTGGCAAATCCTGAATTTGACTTCTTTATCGACGTGACAAATAAAAAAACGCTAAGTTTTCGCGCAAATGGCAAGCTTGACGTTAGTGCCATGGCAAAACACCTAGTTGGCGGCGGCGGACACGTGAACGCAAGTGGCGGATTATTTGCAAATTTTAAAGATGGCTTTAGCTTTGATCCGATCAAAGCACAGATAGTAGATCTAATAACTAAAAAAACACAGGAGGAAATATGAAAGAAGAAGAGGTAAGCGTAGAAGAACTTAGCTATGAGCTTAGTATGGTGCTTGAGGCGATGTTCTACTATGCTGGAGTAAAAAAAGACAAACTTGAAGAGGCGGCAAATCTTTATGTTGAGTGCATCGATGATGCGTTAGAAAATTCAGACGCTAGCGGTAGCGACGAGGTCATAGAGATAGTTGAATATATGAAAAAACATCATTCAAAATTATTTAAATAAGGAAAGAAAATGAAGAAAATTTTAGTTTTAGTGGCAGCAGTTTTTGCGTTAAATGCTATGGCAAATGACAATTTAGACAAAGCAAACGAGCTTTATGCAAAGAAAAATTTTAATGAAGCTTATCTTTATTTTAATAAGGCTTGCGGAGAGGGAGAGAAAAAAGCTTGCACGATGAATGCGATCATGCTATTTAACGGCGATGGCGTGGCAAAAGATAGAGTTCAGGCTGAAAAAATTTTTACAAAAATGTGTGATGAAAATGAGGGCATGGCGTGCGAAAAACTAGGCGAAATGATCGCTTATGGCCTTGTAAAAGATAAAGACGCAAACGAAGCAAAGAACGAAGAAAAAGCAAAGGCTTTATTTAAGAAAGCTTGTGATAACGGCTACCAACCAGCTTGTGACTTCGTAGCAAAATAAATTTAAGAGGCTTAAAATGGGCTACAAACATAAAGATTTGATAGGAACTAGAGAGCTTAGCAAGGAAGAAATTTTATATTTTCTAGAGGCGGCAAAAGAGTTTAAGGAGCTAAATTTAAGCCAAGTGAAAAAAAATGACTACCTTCGTGGAAAGACCACGATCAACGCATTTTATGAAAACTCGACAAGAACTAGAACATCCTTTGAGATCGCAGCAAAGAGACTTGGAGCTGATACGATAAATTTCAGCTCATCAAGCTCAAGCGTGACAAAGGGCGAGAGCCTAAATGATACGATGAATAACATGGCTGCTATGAGAACTGACATCATCGTGCTTCGTCATCCAAGCTCTGGAGCGGCAAAATTTGCAGCTGATAGAACAGAGGCTAGCGTCGTAAACGCAGGAGACGGCACAAATGAGCACCCAAGCCAAGCTCTGCTTGATCTTTTCACACTAAGAGAGCATGGCAAAATTTTAGATAAAAATCTAAACGTGGCTATCATCGGCGACATCGCTAGAAGCCGTGTGGCAAGGTCTGACATCTGGGCGATGAAGAAATTTGGCATAAATTTAAAGCTATTTGCGCCAAGGATGATGATGCCAAAAGATGCTGAGGTTTTTGAATCTCAAATTTGCAAAAATATGGAGGAGGCTTGCGAGGGCAGTGATGTCATCATCATGCTTCGCATCCAGCTAGAGCGTGGCGGTGCGGACGTAGCATTTCCAAGCTCGAGGGAGTACTCGAAATTCTTTGGACTAAATAAAAATAGGATAAAGCTAGCCAAACCTGATGCAATCGTACTGCATCCAGGACCGATAAATAGGGGCGTGGAATTAAACTCAGACGTGGCTGATGGTACACACTCAGTCATACTAAATCAAGTTGAAAACGGCGTTGCTATAAGAATGGCGATACTAAATACGCTTGCAAGAAATAGGGGCTAACGATGAAAATAGCAATAATTAACGGCACTATCGTAAATAGCGACGAGAAATTTAAGGCAAATATCCTAATAGAAAACGGCAAAATAGCCAAAATCGGAAGTGAGAAATTTGAGGCCGATAAGGTCATCGACGCTACAAATAAGCTTGTAATGCCAGGACTTATCGACATGCACGTACACTTTCGCGATCCTGGTCAAGAGTATAAAGACGACATCATCTCAGGCTCGCAGGCAGCGGTGGCTGGAGGAGTGACAACCTGCCTTTGCATGGCTAACACAAACCCAGTAAATGACAACGCCTCGATCACAAGAGCGATGATAGAAAAGGCAAGAAACTGCGGGCTGATCGATCTTTTGCCAATTGCAGCCATTAGCAAAGGGCTTGGTGGCAATGAGATCGTCGAAATGGGCGATCTTATAGAGGCTGGCGCAGTCGCATTTAGTGACGATGGCTTACCAGTGACTAGCTCAAGCGTGATGAGAGCAGCACTTGAGTATTCAAGCATGTTTAATAGCTTTTGCATAAGCCACTCAGAGGACTGCTCGCTTTGCAGGCAGGGCGTCATGCATGAGGGCAAGGTCTCAGCCATACTTGGACTTCGCGGTATGGCGAGAGAGAAAGAGGAGATCGCAGTGAGCCGTGATATGCTGCTTGCAAAGCTCACCAAAGCGCACATCCACATCGCTCACGTAAGCTCAGAGTACTCGCTAAAGATCATCGAAATGGGCAAAAAAGAGGGCATAAATATCACGTGTGAAGCCACACCTCACCACTTTAGCTTTAGCGACGATGAAATTTTGAAAAATGCCTACGATACAAATTTTAAAATGTCACCGCCGCTTCGTGAGATAAGCGACGTAAAAGCTGTAAGAGAGGCGCTAAAAAGCGGTCTTATAGACGTTATCGCCACCGATCATGCCCCACACCACACGGACGAAAAGATAGTGGAATTTGACAAGGCGCCATTTGGTATCATCGGACTTCAAACCCTTGTGCCACTTACTCTAAAACTCGTAAATGAGGGTGTTATAAGCTTAGAGCGCATGGTGGAGCTAACATCGACAAATTCGGCTAAAATGCTAAATTTAAAAAATAAAGGCAGGCTTGCTGAAGGCATGCTAGCTGACATCGCTGTGATAGACCCTGAGATCGAGTATATTTATGATGAGAAGATAAACCGATCAAAATCGGTAAATTCTCCACTCTTTGGCAAAAAGCTAAAAGGCGCAGCGACTACTACTATAAAAAGTGGCAAGATCGTTTATGAGTTTGGAAAATAATATAAATTTGCTCTCGTTTGCGGGTAAATTTGACTTAGTTGCCTTAAGGTATAAAATTTGCTAGAAATTTCTAGCAAATTTTAGTTTTTTATGAGTTATATTTTTTAACGATACCGCGAACTACTTTTTCTATAAAAAGCGCAGAGGCTACTTCGCAGTGCTCTCTTGTAGAGTGAGGTGAGTAGATGTTTGGTCCAATAGAACATGCACTAAGACCTGCTTTTTTCTCCAAAAGCACTCCACACTCAAGTCCAGCATGCACAGCTGTTATCCTTGCATTTGGCTTATAAATTTTAAGCTCTTCTAAGATATCGTTTGCAAATTTATCATTTATAGGCTTCCAAGCTGGGTTTCTATCTTTTGAAATGACGTTAAAACCAACCGCTTTTGCAAGCTCTGAAATTTCAAATTCCATCCTGTTTAGCCCGTCTTTGCTCATAGATCTAGCGAAAAACTCCACTTCAAGTGTGCCATCATCTTTGATCTTTGCAAGTGAGAGATTGACACTATCTTGTGGTATGCCTAGCTCGCAGTTATAGGCTCTTACGCCTTGTGAAAATGAGTTAATTAAAGCTAAAATTTTCTCGCCATTTTCTAAAATTTCATCGCCAGTACCAAGCTTTTTCACGCTTAAATTCTCACACTCGCTCTTTAGCTCTTTATCGCTTAGAACCAGTGCAGTTGCGCCGCTTGGGATAGAGTTGCTTCGCTCGCCACCTTCAAATTTGACAAGCTTACAGCCATTTTTAGTCACAAATGCCGCCAAAATCTTGATCGCATTTGGGATATTTTTATGTATCTCGTTGCCAGAGTGTCCGCCAGGAAGCCCACTTACTTTTACTTCATAAAGCGTGCTCTCTTTTGTTTTTTTGCTATTAAGCGAGATAGTGGCAAATAAATTTACACCACCAGCGCAGCCGATAGTGACTCTATCGTCCTCTTCACTATCTAAATTTAAAAGCTTATCGGCTTTGAGATCGCCACTAAAGTCAGTGGCTCCGATCATGCCGACTTCTTCGTTGTTTGTAAAGAGGCACTCTATGTCGTCAAATTCGCTTATCATCTGCATCATGATAGCCACGCCGATGCCGTTATCGGCACCTAAAGATGAGTTTTTAGCTCTCATGTAGCCATCATCGCCGTAAACTATCTCGATCTTTGGAGCATCGCCCATGCAGACCATATCGTAGTGACTTTGCAAGCAAATTTTTGGCTTGCCTTTAAACGCATGAATGTTGCCAAAGCTATCGACCACAACTTCACAGCCCTTATCTTTTGCATAGCTAGCTAGAAAATCACGCATCTTATCGGTCTCATAACTGCAGTGCGGTATCGTAGTAAGTGTCTCAAATTTCTTTAAAATTTCACTCTTTGACATATTGCCTCCATAAATTTATTTTATCTCGCCCTTATAGCCAGTCGCATCGACTGCTTTTAAAAGCTCTTTTTCATCGACCTTATCATCTGCTATAACGACAGCTTTTCGCTCTTTTAGCGATACATCTGCCTTTTTTACGCCCTCAACGCTAAGAGCAGCCTTTCTTACTATCGCCGTGCAAAGCGGGCAGTGCATGCTAGGTACTGAAATTTCTATCTTTTTATCAGCGTAGCTTGCAGCCACTAAAAGGGCTAAAACTAAAATTTTACGCATAAATTTCTCCTAAAAGCTCTGGGTATGTAAGGAGTAAAAGCAAAATTACTCCAAAAAGTATATATATAAGTATCCATTTTTTCTTTTTATAGCTTAGGTTGCAGCTTTTTGGCTTGTAAAATAATGCAATGCCAGAGATCACAAAGCAAATGACCGCCACGACGCTTAAAGGGACGCGGTACTCGTATAAATTTTGTGTCCAAGATAGAAATGAAAAAGATGTGCCAAAAAGCAAGAAAAGAAGTGCCGGCAAGCAGCACAAGGTAGCGCCAATAGCACTACCTATGGATGTTAGTATCAGCCAAAAGGCTCTCATTTTAGCTCTGTTGAGACGTAGTCGTAGCTAAATTCTTTTGGCGAATAGTAGTTTTGTGTGTTGCCATCAACCTCAGCGTATGGATAGCCAAAGTTGTTTAGTGGAGTTTGCTCTGGGGTTGGCTTTAAGATAAAGTCACGGCCGTAGTTAAAGCCTATCCAGCACATTTCCCAGTTGCCAAAACAATACTCTCTCACAGCTACGATCTTAGCGTCATCATTTGTTAGCTTCTCGCCCAGTCTTACCTTTGTGACATCCGCTGGATCAACTGGTATCCAACCATAGCCTTTTAAGTAAAACTCAGCCCTACAGTGCTGTCCGCCTGAAATTTTAGCTACGCCGTCTTTTGCGCTACCCATTTGATCTGAAAATCTAGACTGACCAACCCTGATACCAAAAATTTCTCTTGCTGGAATGCCAATTGATCTGCAAAGTCCAACAAAAACCGAGTTTATGTCGGTGCATTTGCCAACTAGTTTTCCACTTTCTAGTATTGCTCTAACGTCGCCTGTGCCACATCCTAGGATGCTGTTATCACGCTGCATAGTGTTTGCAACCCACGTATAGATCGCTTTTGCGCGCTCTAAATCGCCTTTAGTATCGCCGATAATCTCTAGCGCTTTTGCTCTTACGACGCCGTCAGTTGGGATGTGTGAAGTTGGTTTTAAAAACTCCAAAACAGCAGGATCTACCTTCTCGTTTGGATCGTAATTTACCTTGCTAAAGTCAGTGTTACGCTCTGTTGTTTGAATTTTAAACTGCACATTTAAGATAGGTCTTGGCTCATTTTCTTCAAAATCAGCATACATTGTAGGTATTAGCGTATCTGAAATATAAACATTTTTAGCGGTTGTGTTTATGACATAGTCTTGTGTTAGGTGTTGATAGGTTGTATTTAGTGGAAGTGGTAACCAAATTTTTGAGCTCTTGCCTTTTTCAAGCAGCTGGTGTTTAAAATTTACATCAAAATTTCTGATTACTGGGCTTGCTGGCTCATCGCTAGCTAAACTAACATTTGGAAGCAGACTAGCTGCACCTAAAAGACCGCCGAATTTAAAAAAATCTCTTCTTTGCATGAGATGCCTTTTGTTTAATATTAGCCAAACTTGGCTCTAAAACTGCCTGCTATTCTAGCATAAAAATTTTATTTATGATAAAATCCGCCACATGAAAAAGATTATATTTTTAGGCTTTATAGCGTTATTTTGCAACGGTTGTCTTTACATGAATGAGCGTGGAGTTTCGACTCAATATTATAATGACTGTAAAGAGTATTATGACGCGACTGGCACCTACCAAAAAGAGTGTCCACACAACATCGTCGACTGGAAATAGCGTGGATCTTAGTAAATTTAATGAGCAGCAAAAGCAAATTTATAATAGGATAGAAAATTTAGCAAATTTTGACTGCGAACTCGAGTTAAAAGATAGTGTAAATGTGAAATTTAAGAATTTACATCAAGCTAGAAAAGATGAAATTTATGATCTTGCCCTTAGCCTAAAGCCTTGGCGAAAAGGGCCATTTTTGCTTGATGATATATATATAGATAGCGAGTGGCAAAGTTTTATTAAATTTAATATCCTAGCTTCCCACCTAAATTTAGCTGGCAAAAGCGTGGCTGATGTGGGTTGCAACAATGGATATTATATGTTTAAGATGCTTGAATACGCCCCAAAAAGCATAACTGGCTTTGATCCTAGCGTGCATACATATTTGCAGTTTGCTTTTTTAAATAAATTTATCCGCTCAAATATCGCTTACGAGCTTCTTGGGGTAGAGAGCTTGCCAGAGTTTGAAGTAAAATTTGACACCATTTTTTGCCTTGGCGTGATATATCACAGAAGCGATCCCATAAAGATGCTAAAAGAGCTAAAAATGGCTTTGAATCCTGGAGGCGAGCTATTTTTAGATACGATGTATATAGATATGGATGGTGATTTTGCGCTGAGCCCAAAAGATAGATACTCAAAAATTCCAAATATCTATTTTGTGCCGACGCTCTCGGCACTTCAAAACTGGTGCGAGAGAGCTAAATTTAGGGATTTTACCCTGCTTGAAACAAAGGCGACTGATCTAAATGAGCAGCGAAAAACGCAGTGGATAGATGGAGAGAGTCTTGGAAATTTCTTAGACCCAGATGACAGCACAAAGACTATCGAGGGCTACCCAGCGCCAAAAAGAGCATATGTTAGAGTTAAAATTTAAGGATAAAAATGGCAGAAGAAAATATCTATGATACAAAAGATGAATCGCAAATAATCTTACCAGAAGATGAAAATCCATTAAGAAATGAGATCAAAACCGCTCCACTTACAAAGCTAAATTTTAGTGGAACGGCATTTTTACTTGAAAAAAATCACGCAAAGACTAGATTTTTTACTACAGATGATATGGTGTGCGATACTGAGGGGCTTATTCATAGTGGATTTATTTTTATGGGCGCAAATCATGCCGCTCTTTTAGCCATTAATGAAGAATTTTGCGTTAGTATCGGAGCTAGGATAAATTTCTTTGGACCGCTAAAGCTTGGTGATGTAGTGGAATTTGACGCTCAAGCAAGATTTGAAGAGAGCAGAAAAAGGGAAGTAAAAGTGCTTGGATATGTTAAAGATATAAAAATTTTTGAAGGAATATTTCAACTTGTTACACTTGAAGAGCATATCTTCTTGGCTCAACAAAAAAATATCCAAAAAGAAGCTGCTATAAGGCAAAAAAAAGAGCGAGAAGAAGCTAAGGCTAATAGCTAAAAGTAAGTAAAAATTTTTGATTTTTAATCCCAAATAAAACAAAATTTTAAAAAGACAATCTTTATCTCATTATCCTATTTTGGTAAATAATTGGTAACATTTTTTAAATTTTTAAGAAAAATTAAGCAATAAAATTAATTTTCTATGATAATATCCTTTCAAAACTTTTTATCAAAAGGAGATTTAGATGAAACTTACAAAAGTTAGCTTAGCTGCTTTGGTTGCTTTAGGTGCATTTTCAAGCGTTGCAAGTGCAACTCCACTTGAAGAAGCTATAAAAAATGTAGATCTTTCAGGATTTGCAAGATATCGTTATACAAATGATAACCGTGATAGAAAAGCTGATACAAAAGCTGGCACAAATGATACTGCTGGGCATGCGTTTAGAATGCAAACATCATTTAAAGCTGCAATTGATGATAACTTCTTTGGCGTTTTAACACTAAGATATGCTGCTACAGATGGTTCTGGTGACAACAATGAAAAAAGAGACGCCAATGGAGGAATAATTGATGGTACAGATAAAACAAATACAACAAATTCTTTTGGTGTATATGAGATGTATCTAGGATACAAAGTATCTAACACTACTATTACAGCTGGTAAACAACTTATCAAAACTTTCTATGATGATGGTGATATAGCAGCTACTGGTCTAAAAGCGGTAAGTACAGATGTATCTGGTCTTACTTTAACAGCTGCTGCTTATGATGCCATAGAAAACAATAGTGATGAAGTAGATGGACCTTTCCTAAAAGAAGTAACGGATGGTACAAAATTCCATGACGCTCCTGCTAATCTTTATTATTTAGGTGCAGTTGGTAGCTACGACCCAGTATCATTTAAAGTAGCTATTGCAAATCTACAAGAAATAGCAACACTTTATGGTGCTGAAGCAGCATTTAGCTTTAATGTAACTGACGATATAAACCTAAACCTAAAAGGTCAATATGTTTATAGTGATTCAGATCACAAAAAAGTAACTGATGCTGACTTTTGGGCTGTTCAAGCTGGAACAAAACTATTTGGTGCTAAATTTAATGCTGGTTATTTAGAATTTGACGCTAAAAATAGAGATAGAGATACTAGAAATAGCGGTAAAATCGCATTTACATCAATCGATGCAAATGGTCAGCTAATCAACCCAGCTAAAATATTAAATGGTGTAATGAGTGGTGGCAAACAATACTACAATAATATCAAAGGTGACAACGATTACTGGTTTGTTAATGCTGGATATGATATAGATAAATTTGGTCTTGGTGCTGGTTATACTCAAGGTAAAGGTACAAGCTATGCTCTTAATAAAGAGAGAGCAAAAAGAAATGAGTGGTATGCACAAGCTAGCTACAAATATAGCAAAAAACTTAATTTCCTAACTTGGTATGCAGCTGCTAAAGATAAAAAAGATAGCGAAAGCTTTAAACAAAATCGTATAAGATTTGAAGCAAAATATAGCTTCTAAAACATTATATCCGAGCGAGTTTTCGCTCGGACCTCTTTAAAATTTAAAATAGACCCCATACAAAATTTTTCTATCTTTTTTGATTGACTCTTAGTTTTATAAAAAAATATAAATTTTAATAGTGGTTAAGCGTATTTTAGAAGTTTGAAACTTGAAATTAATACCACCGAAATTTTTAGCTATTTTTTACTATATCTATCCAATAATCAATATTGTTTTGCTCGGCCTTTAGCGTACCGCCTTCTCCGTGTCCTGGATAAAGTGTGAAGTTACCTTTTAAATTTTTACACTTTTCTAGGCTTTTTAACATTTCATTTTTATCTGAAAAAGGAAAATCCCAGCGTCCTATGCTTCCTCTAAATAAAAAATCTCCACTAAACATCATGTCATCTATCTCTATCATCGAGCAACCTGGTGTATGTCCTGGAAAATGATGAAATTTGATGCAAAAATCATCAATGTTAAAATTTTCATCATTATCAACTAAAACATCCGGAGTAAAAGTACTTTTCATATAACCAAAAATATCACTCTCACACATGAAAGCATCAAATTTGTTAATATAAACTGGAATTTCTAGCTCATTTTTTAGTTCGCTCACGTCAAAGATATGGTCAAAATGCCCGTGAGTACAAAGGATGGTTTTTAAATTTTTAGCATTTTGCAAAACCCATTCTTTTGCCCCGTCTCCTGGATCTATCACTAAAGATGAGTCATGTTTTGTAACGATGTAACAATTAGTGCCAAAATCTCCAAAACTTTTGTGCATTACTCTCATTTTTTACCTTAAATTTATTATTTCTTAAAATTTTACATCTTTTTACTTAAACTTAAAGAAAAATTTTAAATTTAATGAGTATAATTTTTGCAAAAGGAAGCAAATCTAGGCAAAGGAAGAATGAAGGAGTATCAAAAGATTGAAGAAACTTTAGTTTTTAGCTTAAAAGATAAAACTAAAGATAAAAATTTGTTGTTGGGTGTTAGTGGAGGTATTGATTCTGCTGTGGTAGCGACTTTGTGTGCAAGAGCAAAACCAAATGAAACTCATGCACTCATCATGCCAACAGCATCATCAAACAGACAAAATATGGACGATGCCTTAAATTTATGCGAAAAATTAAACATAAAATATAAGGTTTTATCCATAGAGGGTATTTTAAATGCCTTTTACGAAACGATAGATGTAAATTTAAGCAATTTAAGAAAAGGGAATTTAGCAGCTAGAGTTAGAATGAGCTTGCTTTATGATTATTCATCTAGTATAAACGCTCTAGTTATCGGAACAAGCAACAAAAGTGAGCTTATGCTTGGATACGGTACGATATTTGGGGATTTAGCATGTGCAATAAATCCTATCGGAGAGCTTTACAAAAGTGAAATTTTTGAATTTGCAAAACATCTTGGGGTTGATAAAAATTTTATCAACAAAGCACCTTCGGCTGATTTGTGGGATGGACAAAGTGACGAAGGCGACATAGGTTACAGTTATGCTGTTATCGATGAGATTTTAGAAAATTTAGAAAATAACAAGGAGCAAGTCATCAAAAAGTTTGGATTAAAAGCAGTATCGGATATAGAAAATAGAGTTGTTTCAAACAGGTTTAAACGACAAATGCCGTTGATAGTGAAAATTTAAAGGATTAAAGATGAGAGAGATTCCGTTTTATAGACCAACTATCACTGAGCGTGAAAGTGAGCTTATTGAGGAGGCTTTGCACTCTGAAAATACTACTAATATCGTTGCTAGATTTGAAGAGAAGTTAAAAGAGTATTTTGGTGCAAAATTTGTAGTTACCACAAATAATATCGCGGCCGCACATCACTTGGCACTAAGCGCGCTTGACACTAAACGCGGAGATAAGGTCATTTGCTCCATAAATGCTTTTCCTAGCATTGCACAAGCTGTTAGACATTTTGATGCTGAACCTATTTTTGTGGATGTTGATGAAGAAGATTTTAATATCTGCCCAGATGCCCTTGAGAAAGTGCTAAAAGAGCAAAATCATAAAAAATTAAAATGTGCTTTTATCTCTCATATCGCAGGTCAAAGTGCTAGGATGGATGAGATAACGGCGGTTTGTGAGAAATACGGTGTAAAAATTTTAGATGATGCAAATCGCGGTATGGGACTAACATACAATGGTAAAAAAGTTGGCTCAGACTCCTTTTTGTCATGCTTTCAAACACATTCGCGTGTACAAAATCCTATATCAACGGTTGGATTTTTTACGACAAATGATGAGGAAATTTATAAAAGAGCAAAACTACTTCGTAACTATGCTCTTGTAAATGGCATTGATAAATTTGGTAGCTTGAGTTATATTTATGATGTCGTAGATATTGGCTTAAAGTATGATATAAACTCGATAAATGCAGCATTTTCTATTGCACAACTAGAAAGAACAGATAAGCTCATACAAAGAAGACAAGAGATCGCAAGAATTTATGATAAAGAGCTTGGCGAGTGCCACAATATAACAATCCCTGTCAAAAAACGCGAGCACATTTATACTCAGTATATTATTAAGATAAATAAAAATCGTGACGGCTTTGCTAGAGAGCTTTTGGAACACGGCATTCATACATCATTGCACTACATACCGATACATTTACTAAGTTATTACAAAAACAAATACTCACTTAAAGTAAATGATTTTCCAAATGCTTTAAAAAATTATCAGCAAGTGTTGTCACTGCCTATTTATCATAGTTTGAGTGACGAAGAGGTGCAATATATCTGCAACAAAGTAAAAGAAATTTCTAAAAATCGTGTTTAGGAAATTGAATATTTTTTTGCATTCTTGGGCGAATGACTACTTCTTTCGCCCAAATTTCTTCCAAATTTTACTAGCATTTTTACTTTTGCCATTAAGTTTTATCTATTTTCTTATTGTTATTTTTAAGAAATTTACTGCTAGAAAAATAGACTTTGGCATAAAGATAATAAGCATGGGAAATTTGACACTTGGAGGAAGTGGTAAGACCCCGCTTTGCGTGGCAATTGCTAAGAATTTCGAGGGCGCTTTTATTATTCTTAGAGGCTACAAAAGAAAGAGCAAAGGCATGCAAGTTGTCGCTCGAAATGGCGAAATTTTGCTTGACGTAGCAGCAAGCGGCGATGAAGCAATGATATACGCTACAAGCCTTAAAAACGCAAATGTAATAGTAAGCGAAGATAGAAAAGTAGCTATAGATTACGCTAAAACTCACGGCGCAAAGTATATCTTACTGGATGATGGATTTTCTAAATTTGACATAGCCAAATTTGACATTCTAGTACGCCCAAATCCAGAGCCAAAGCTAAAATTTTGCCTGCCAAGTGGAGCTTACAGATATCCATTTAGCTTTTATAAATTTGCTGATTTTGTGGCGATTGAAGGGCAAACTCATTTTAGAAAGAGTGAAATTTTAAATAAAAGCGAAAAAATGGTACTAGTAACCGCCATAGCAAACCCAGAGCGCCTCAAGCCATTTTTTGATGAGTGCATAGCTCGCGTCTTTTTTCCTGACCATTATGATTTTTCAAAAGATGAACTAAGTGAAATTTTGCAAAGTTACGGTGCCACCTCGCTTTTGATGACGCAAAAGGACTATGTAAAGGCAAAAGATTTTGGTTTGCCAGTATCGCTTATCACGCTTGAAGTTACGCTAAGCGAGGATTTTAAAAAGGTTTTGGCGCAGCAAATTTAAGCCCATTTTGTTATAATGAGCCACTTTTTAAAAGGAAAATTTAGATCAAAATGAGAATTTTAATCACCTCAGTCGCAAAGAAAAAAGAGGCAAAAAAACTAAGCAAAAAGCTCGTGAAAAAGGGCCTTACTGCTTGTGTGAGTAGCTTTAGCGCAAAAAGCGTATATATCTGGCAAGAGAAGCTTTTTGGTGAAAAAGAGCAAATTTTACTCATAAAAACAGACGAGAAATTTAAAAAAGTAGCTAAATTTATAAGAAAGCACCACAGCTACGAAACCCCAGAAATTTTGGCACTTAAGCCAAAAGAGGTATTTGAAAAATACGAAAAATGGATAAAAAAATCAACCAAAAAAGGCAAAAAATGAGACTAACACCAACTAGAAGCATGAAAGATGAAAAGGTAAAAAATGTAAATTTAAGCACAGCCATGCTTAGTCCAAGCTCCGCTCACGGCGGACTTTATGCGCCCAAAAAGTTACCAAAGATCACAAAGGCAAAGTGGCAAGAGCTTTCAAGCCTAAGCTACGAGAAGCTTGCATTTCACATCATCTCGCTATTTAAATTTGACGTGCCAGAGGCGTTTTTCAAAAAGGCGGTTAAGAGATACGCGAGTTTTGACGATCCAAAGCACCCAGTCATTTTTAAAAAAATAGATAAAAATTTATACGTAAACGAGCTATATCACGGCCCAACTAGGGCATTTAAGGATATGGCACTTCAGCCCTTTGGATCGCTGCTTAGCCAACTAGCAAATGAAAGAGGCGAAAGATACCTTATCATGTGCGCAACTAGCGGTGACACGGGTCCTGCGACACTTCAGACTTTTGCAAATGACGAGAATATCAAGGTCGTTTGCCTCTATCCAGATGGCGGCACGAGCGAGGTTCAAAAGCTTCAGATGCAGACTATGCAGGGTGAAAATTTAAAGGTTTTTGGCATAAAAGGCGACTTTGACGACGCCCAAAGAGCGCTAAAAACGCTGCTTGCAAATGATAAATTTAAGGCCGAGCTTAAGAAAAAGCGCCTTAAACTAAGCGCGGCGAACTCGGTAAATTTTGGCAGAATCCTCTTTCAGATCATCTACCACGCCTACGCCTACGCAAATTTACTAAAACAAAAGGCATTTAAGGCAAACGAGAGCTTTGACATCATCGTGCCAAGTGGAAATTTTGGCAATGCACTTGGGGCGTATTACGCTAAAAAAATGGGCGCAAAGATCGGCAAGATCAAGATCGCTTCAAACGCAAATAACATCTTGACGCAGTTTTTCACAACCGGCGTTTACGACTTAAGAGACAAAAAGCTGGTTAAGACGATAAGCCCAGCTATGGACATTTTGATCAGTTCAAACGTCGAGCGCTTGCTGTTTGATAAATTTGGAAGCGTTAGAGCTAATGAACTCATGCAAAGCCTAGCAAAAAACAAATTTTATAAGCTTAGCAAGCAAGAGCTTGAAGCGCTACAAGAGGACTTTGAGGCTAGCTGGTGCGACGACAAAGAGTGCGAGGCATACATCGCAAAGCTCGCAAAGAGCGGCTACGCGATCGATCCGCATACGGCTACTTGCTTTAAGATGGTGGATGCTAGCCGCATAAATGTCATCACATCGACCGCGCACTGGGTGAAATTTACGCCAAGCATGATCAAAGCGTGCCAGATCAAAGATACAAAAGATGAAAAAGATGCGCTGGCAAAGACCGCTAAAATCTTAAATGATAGCGTGCCAAGCTCGATAAACTCGCTATTTAGCGCGAAAATTTTGCATAAAAACATCATAAAAGAGGACGAGATCGAGAAGTGCGTTCTAGAATGGATCGAGCGATGATAATCATCCCAGCCCGCCTTGCTTCAACAAGGTTTAGCAACAAAATTTTAAAAGAGATAAACGGCGTGCCGATGTTTGTGGCGACGGCTCTTAGAGTAAGCGGCGTGGATGATGTGGCGGTTGCGGTGGATGAGCCAAGCGTGCTTGATATCGCCAAGGCTCACGGCATAAAAGCGGTGCTAACTAGCAAAGATCATCAAAGTGGCACTGACAGGATAAACGAAGCGGCGCAAATTTTGGGGCTAAGCGAGAGCGAGATCATCATAAATGTTCAGGCTGATGAGCCATTTATCGAGCCTGAAAATATCGCTAAATTTAGGGCATTTTGCGAGCAAAATAGGCAAAATGCCTTTATGTTTTCTTGCTACAAAAAGATGGACGATGAGTTTGCGGATGATAAAAATTTAGTCAAAGTGGTGACCGATTTTGAGGGCTATGCGCTTTATTTTTCAAGATCGAGGATACCATTTAACAGAAGCGAGTGCAAAAGCTATAAGGCGCACCTTGGCATTTACGGATACAGCGTAAAAAGCTTAAAAGAGTTTTGTGCTCTTATGCCTTCAAGCCTTGAAAATACCGAAAAGCTCGAGCAGCTACGCGCCCTAGAAAATGGCAAAAAGATAGCAATGCTAGAGGTTGAGAGCCAAAGTATCGGCATCGATAGCGAAGAGGACTACCAAAGAGCGCTAGCTAAATTTGGTAAAAAATAATTCGGCAAATTCTCTTTAAATAAAGTCGATATTTAAGGAGAATTTATCTAAATTATTAATCTTTAAATGCAGCAAAAAATATTTTTTCTACTCAAATAATATAAAACTAATTTTTCTTGATTTTTATTTTTTTAATTCTGTCTTTAACTACGTAAAATTTTAAAATCGCACTCGAGTAAAAGTCTTTATAGAAACCTAAAAATTTAGGCTCTTTCTTAGTGCAGATAGCTGCAAACACGCTTTCAAGGTCTATTCTCTCTTTTTGTGTCAAATTTTCCATCTATTTTCCTAATAACTTCCTCATCTTATTGATAACAAATAATATTTCATCGTCGTCAAGCTCACAAAGAAGTTTGCAAACTGCAGCAGCAGCTTGTGGCTTTGAGTTGCCAAGCCTCCAATCTTGATATGTTCTCATTGGTACACCAAGCTCTTCTGCCATTTTTGCTTGTGAAATTTTCTTACCGATATTTTTTGCCTCAACTGCATTGTGAAGCAAATTAAATATATCACTTGTTTCAATCATTAAAGTATTATACGGATTATTTTATTAAATATACATAAAATAATATATAAATAATAGTAATACGTATAAATAAATTAAAATATATTATATATTATACTATAAAACATTATAT